>VGJL01000003.1 GCA_016867495.1 Candidatus Eisenbacteria bacterium
TTGAGAATCCCGCGGAGATCCCGGCCCTCCTGAGGGGAATCGCCGCCGAGATCCTGGAAGGGGCGGCCGCGCCATCTGCCCCTGCGGCGGCGGGACTGCCTGAGGCCCGAGGCGCGACCACATCGGGGGCCGCACGGCCCCACGTGATCCTCGTCTGCGGCGTCAACGGCGTCGGCAAGACGACGACGATCGCCAAGCTCGCGCGCCGCTACGCCGTCGCCGGGAAGTCGGTCCTCGTCGTGGCCGCCGACACCTTCCGCGCGGCCGCTTCCGAGCAGCTCGCGATCTGGGCGAAGAGGGCCGGGGCGGAGTTCATCCCTTCAGCGACGGGAGCCGATCCCGCGGCGGTCGCCTTCGACGGCGTGAGAGCCGGCGTCGCCAGGGGGATGGGCGTCGTGATCGTCGACACCGCCGGCCGCCTCCATGCCAAGACGAACCTCATGGAGGAGCTCAAGAAGATCCATCGCGTCGCGGGCAAGGCGCTCGATGGGGCCCCGCACGAGGTCCTCCTCGTCCTCGACGCGACGATCGGCCAGAACGGCCTCGCGCAGGCGCGCGAGTTCCTCGCCTCGACGGCGGTCACGGGCCTCGTCCTCGCCAAGCTCGACGGGACGGCGCGGGGAGGCGTCGTCCTCGCGATCGCGCGCGAGACCTCCCTGCCGGTCCGCTATGTCGGCGTCGGGGAGGGGCTCGAGGATCTCGAGGACTTCGACCCCCGCGCCTTCGCGCGAGCGCTGATTCCGGTGGAGGGGGACGAGTAGGAGATCTCGGGCCGCGGCGGGAGCGACGGTCGACGGCACGCCGCTCGCTCTTGTCCCGGCCTATGGCATCCGATCGACACCGCTACGGCCCGGCGAAGGGGGCCGCAAGGGGCCCCGATCCGCGCGAACAGATCCTGTCTGAGGGGCCTCGCCAGGCGAGCGACGCCGATCTGCTCGCCGCGATCCTCGGCTCCGGCTCAGCGAGCCGGCGCGTTCACGACATGTCGGCGCGGCTGCTCGAGGACGGCGGACTCCACTTGCTGGGGCACACCTCGCCGCAGGCCCTGCTCGAGATCCCTTCCGTCGGGCCGGCCCAGGCATGCAGAGTCCTGGCCGCTGTCGAGCTGGGGCGCCGCGTCTGGGTCCGCGCGGGGCCGGCCGAGCGCCCGGTCCGTGGACCGGAGGACGTGCAGGAGCGCTGCAGGGGATACGCCGCGGCGCGCAAGGAGCATTTCCTCGCCCTTCACCTCAACACGCGCCAGATCGTCGTGCGCGAGGAGCTGGTCTCGGTCGGGAGCTTGAACGCGAGCATCGTCCACCCGCGGGAGGTCTTTCGCAGCGCGATCCTGGAGAGCGCGGCGTCGCTGATCCTCGTTCACAACCACCCGTCGGGGGACCCGACGCCGAGCGACGACGACATCAGGATCACGATGCGCCTCGCCGAGGTCGGCGAGCTCGTCGGCATCCCGCTGACCGACCATGTGGTCCTTGGGGAGAGCACCTACTACTCGTTCAGGGGATCGAAACTGTTGAAGTAGGGCGAGCCCTCGTCGTTGCCCGTAGGCGGGGGGAGGCTCGCCTGGGACGCCTTCATCGGCCGGGGGCGGGGGCGCGACGCGACATCCGGCCCGTCGCTCGGGGCTGCGGCCGGCGCAGGGAGAAGCCGAGGACGGCCGCAAGGCGACAGGGGCCGCCCTGTCGACACGGCTTCTCGGCTCCCCTACAATCCCGCGCATGCAGCCACACGATCCACATCTACCCAACCAGGACCTCTTCGCCCGGATGGAAGGGCTTCCGATCCTCGTCCTGGGCGACCTGATGCTCGACCGCTACATCTGGGGCGACACCGCGCGGATCTCTCCGGAGGCCCCGGTGCCGGTCGTCGAGGCCCGCGACGAGACCCTGCGACTGGGAGGGGCGGCCAACGTGGCCCGCAACATCCGATCCCTCGGAGGGCGCCCGTGGCTGGTCGGGGTCGTCGGGGACGATCCCTTCGGACAGGACCTCCGGCGCGAGATCGGCGCCAACGGGATCGCGGCCGACCGGATCTTCACCGATCCCACGAGGCGCACGACGACGAAGACGCGCATCATCGCCCGCCACCAGCAGGTGGTCCGCGTCGACCGCGAGGACGCGCGCGAGATCGGGGAGATCGCCGCGGAGCGCGTCCGCGGGGCCGTCCTGGCGGCGGCGCGCGGCGCGGCGGGAATCGTGATCTCCGACTACGGCAAGGGAGTGATCGTGAAGGAGATCCTCGACGATCTCCTGGCCGCCGCGCGGGCGAGGGCCGTTCCGGTCTGCGTCGATCCCAAGGAGACCCACTTCTTTTCCTACAGGGGGGCGACCGTCCTGACGCCGAATCTGATGGAGGCCGGCATCGCCTTCGGCCGCAAGATCGGCGACCGGGCGGCCCTGAGGGAAGCGGGTCACACGCTGAGGAGCAGGCTCGATGCGCAGAGCCTCCTGATCACCCAAGGCGAAGCAGGGATGACCCTCTTCGAGGCCGACGGCAGCGAGACGCACTATCCGGCCGTCGCCACGGAAGTCTTCGACGTGACCGGCGCGGGGGACACGGTCGTCTCGACCTTCGCGATGGTCGCCGCGGCCGGAGGATCCCTCAAGCAGGCGGCCCTCCTCGCGAACCACGCCGCGGGGATCGTCGTCCGTGAGATCGGGACCGCGACCGCGACCCCTGCCGAGATCCAGGCTTCTTTCGCGCGGGGCGCGGATGCCTGAAGGCGCATCGCCAAGTCTCGCCCCTCTTCTGTCGGGCGAATCCCTCGAGAGGTTCCTGACCCAGGCGCGCCTCAGGGGCGCCCGCGTCGTCTTCACCAACGGCTGCTTCGACCTGATCCACCCCGGTCACGCGGCCTACCTGGAGGAAGCCCGCGCCTTGGGCGACCTCCTCCTCGTCGGCTTGAACACCGATCGGTCGGTCCGGCTGCTAAAAGGCCCCGGCCGGCCCCTCGTCCCGGAGGACGGAAGGGCGCTTCTCCTCCGCTCCCTCCGCTCCGTCGACGGCGTGATCCTCTTCCACGAGGAGACCCCCCTGTCTCTGATCCGGCTCATCCGACCGGCCTTTCTCGTCAAGGGGGGCGACTATGCCCCGGACGCGGTGGTCGGGGCTCGGGAGATCTTGGAGTGGGGCGGCGAACTTCGCATCCTTCCATTCCGAGCCGGCTACTCGACATCGGATCTTGTGTTCAGAATCCGTAACCTCAAGGGAGATAAGCCACTTTCGGCTTGACAGGAGGGGGCCACGCCCCCTAGCCTGGCTTGGTCATGCTGTCCGGGGTGGAGGGGTGGATCCCGGCAACCCGGGGCGGGAGGTAGGAATGGCAGCGGGCGATCGCAAGAGAGTCCTGATCCTCGGCGCGGGCGGGAGGGACTTCCACAACTTCAACGTCCATCTCAGGAACCGGCAGGATACCGAGGTCGTCGCCTTCACCGCGACCCAGATCCCCCACATCAGTGACCGGACATACCCCGGGGCCCTCGCCGGACCCCTCTACCCGAAGGGGATCCCGATCGTCCCCGAGGAGAACCTGGTCCAGCTGATCCGCGAGCGGAAGGTCGACGAGGTCATTCTCGCCTACAGCGACCTCTCCCACGAGACCGTGATGGGACTGGCCTCGATCGTGCTCGCCCAGGGGGCCGACTTCCGCCTCATGGGCCCGCGGACGACCATGCTCGAATCGTCCAAGCCGGTCATCGCCGTCGTCGCCGCGAGGACCGGTGCGGGGAAGAGCCAGACCACCCGCCGCGTCTCGCGAATCCTCCGGGAGATGGGGAAGAAGGTCGTCGCGATCCGCCACCCGATGCCCTACGGCGATCTGGTGAAGCAGGGCGTGCAGCGCTTCGAGAAGATCGAGGACTTGGCCCGGCACAAGTGCACGATCGAGGAGATGGAGGAGTACGAGCCCCACATCGTGAACGGGACGATCGTCTACGCCGGCGTCGACTACGAGAAGATCCTGCGGGAGGCCGAGAAGGAGGCCGACGTCCTGATCTGGGATGGTGGGAACAACGACATGTCGTTCTATCGTCCCGACCTGCAGATCGCCGTCGTCGACCCTCTCCGGCCCGGCCACGAGACCCGCTTCCATCCGGGGCACGCGAACCTCCTCGGGGCCGACGCGGTCGTCATCAACAAGATCGAGTCGGCCTCGCGAGAGGCGATCGAGACGGTCCGCGCCAACATCGCCCGCGCCAACCCGAAGGCCGTCGTGATCGACGCGGCCAGCCCGATCACCGTGGAGGACGGCGAGAAGATCCGCGGGCGGCGGGTCCTCGTCGTGGAGGATGGGCCGACCCTCACGCACGGGGGAATGGCCTTCGGCGCGGGGATCGTCGCGGCCACGCGCTACGGCGCCGCCGAGATCGTCGACCCGCGTCCCTACCTGGTGGGGGAGATCGCCGACACGTTCCGCTCCTACCCGATGATCGGTCCGCTGCTGCCGGCGATGGGGTACGGCGAGCGGCAGGTCGCCGACCTGCAGGCGACGATCAACAAGACGCCCTGCGACCTCGTCGTCATCGGCACGCCGATCGACATCCGCAGGATTCTCAAGCTCGAGCGGCCGTCGGTCCGCGTGACCTACGAGCTGCAGGAGATCGGCCGCCCCACCCTGAGCGAGGTGCTGGCGGAGTTCTTCCGCCGGCGCTAGCCGCCCGGGTCGGAGGGAGCCAGATCGATGAACATCCACGAGTACCAGGCGAAGGAGATCTTCCGCGGCGCCGGCATCCCGGTCCCGGAGGGGGACGTGGCCGCGACTCCGGAGGAGGCGCGGGCGATCGCGACGAGGCTGGGCGCGCCGGTCGTCGTGAAGGCCCAGGTCCACGCCGGAGGGCGCGGGAAGGCCGGCGGGATCAAGATCGCGGCGACGGCCGATGAGGCGCGCGAGCACGCCGCCCGGATCCTGGGGATGGAGATCAAGGGGCTTCCCGTCCGGCGCGTCCTCGTCACGCCCGCCGCCGAGATCGCCCACGAGTACTACCTCGGCATCGTCGTCGATCGGGCCGCCGGCAAGCCCCTCGTGATGGTCTCCCGAGAAGGGGGGATCGACATCGAGGAGGTCGCGCGGACGAATCCCGGCGCGATCGTGAAGGAGCACTTCGATCCCCTGCCGGGCCTGCATCCCTTCCAGGCGACCGGCCTCGCCTACGCGATCGAGCCCGACCCGAAGGCCGCCCGCCCGATCGCCGAGATCCTCCGCAAGCTGGCGGCCTGCTTCGTCCGGATCGACGCCTCGCTGGCCGAGATCAATCCGCTCGTCCGGACCCCCGACGGCCGGCTCCTCGCCCTCGACGCGAAGGTCAACCTCGATGACAACGCCCTCTTCCTCCATGCCGGCCTCGAGGATCTCCGCGATCGATCCGCGGAGTCGCCGAACGAGGAGGCGGCCCGCGCGATGGGGCTCTCCTACATCAAGCTGGACGGCTCGATCGGCTGCGTCGTCAACGGGGCGGGGCTCGCGATGGCGACGATGGACCTCGTCAAGCACTTCGGTGGCAGTCCGGCCAACTTCCTCGACATCGGCGGCTCCTCGAACGCGGAGAAGGTGGTCACCGCGATCCGGATCATCACCGAGGATCCGAGCGTCCGCGTCATCCTCTTCAACATCTTCGGCGGGATCACGCGGTGCGACGACGTCGCCAGCGGCATCGTCCGCGCCCTCGAGGCCACGAAGGTCGACCTCCCGATCGTCGTGCGCTTGACCGGCACGAACGAGGAGCGAGGGCGCGAGATCTTGAAGGGCGCCGCCGGAGTCCTCTCGCTGCCCTCCATGGAGGAGGCGGTCCAGAAGGCCGTCGCCCTCGCCGGCGACTCGGGAAGGATGGCGTCATGAGCATCCTGGTCAATCAGGAGACGCGCGTTCTCGTGCAGGGGATCACGGGGCACGACGGCGCCTTTCACGCCCGCGCGATGAAGGCGTACGGAACGAAGGTGGTCGCGGGAGTGACGCCGGGCAAGGGGGGCGAGAAGCTCGACGACATTCCGGTCTTCCACACCGTCGCGGCGGCCGTTCGCGAGACCGGGGCCGACTGCTCGGTCGTCTACGTTCCCACAGCCTTCGCGGCCGACGCGATCCTCGAGGCCGCCCACTCCGGCATCCGCCTCGTCGTCGCGATCACCGAGGGGATCCCAACGCTCCAGATGATCAACGTCCTGCAGGTCCTTGGAAGGCTCGGGACCCGGCTCGTGGGCCCCAACTGCCCCGGCCTGATCTCGCCGGGGAAGTGCAAGGTAGGGATCATGCCGGGGGACATCCACTTGATGGGGAGAGTCGGTGTCGTCTCGCGCAGCGGGACTCTGACCTACGAGATGGTCCACCAGCTCACGCAGGCGGGGATTGGCCAGTCGACCTGCATCGGGATCGGCGGAGATCCGATCCCCGGGACGAGCTTCATCGACTGCCTCTCCCTCTTCGAGGCGGATCCGGAGACCCGGGCGGTCCTCCTCATCGGGGAGATCGGCGGCACGGCGGAGGAGGAGGCGGCGCGCTTCGTCTCGGCCAAGATGACGAAGCCGGTCGTCGCCTTCATCGCCGGTCTCACCGCACCCCCGGGGAAGAGGATGGGGCACGCCGGCGCGATCATCTCGGGAGGAAGCGGGACGGCGGCGGAGAAGATCAAGGCGCTTGGCGAGGCGGGAATCCCGGTCGCGCGGGTTCCGTCGGAGATCGGGCCGCTCATGAAGAAGGCGGCTGGATTCTAGGGGAGATGCGATGGAAGAGACCTTGATGATGATCAAGCCCGATGCCGTGCAGCGCAACCTGGTCGGCGAGATCCTCTGCCGCGTGGAGCAAGGGGGGCTCGCGATCGCGGGGCTCAGGATGGTCCGCCTGACCGCCGAGCAGGCGCGCGAGTTCTATGCCGTCCATCAGGGGAAGCCGTTTCTCGAGAGCCTGGTCGCCTTCATGTCCAGCGGGCCGATCGTCGCGGTCCGGGTCGAAGGCGATGGCGCGATCCAGCGGCTTGCCGAGATCGTCGGCTCGACCGACCCCGCGAAGGCCGCCCCCGGGACGATCCGGCGCGACTTCGGCCTCGGCATCGAGAAGAACTCGGTCCACCGGTCGGACGCCCCGGAGACGGCCCGGGCCGAGATCCGCTTCTTCGGGTTCGATCTCTCCCTGAGGTAGGATCGGGCCCGTGCGCCATCCGGCTGAACCATTCGCCGTCTCTCTGGCGAGCATCGAGGAGGGGCGCAACCGCTTGCGCCTGGAGGGGACGGCCGAGGATCTGGGCATCTCCGGGGACGAGCTCGCCCTCGACGGGGGAGTGGTTCTGGAGGGGGAGTTCTATCGGGCGGATCGGCAGGTGGAGATCCAGGGGCACGTTCGGGCTCCGGCCGTCCTCTCCTGCGATCTCTGCCTGGAGCCGATCCACCGGGCGATCGAGGCTCCCTTCCGGCTCCTCTGCGAGAAGAGGGGGGATCGGGACCGGCGGTCGGGCGAACAGAGCGGTGCGGAGGAGGTCGGTCTGTTGTACCATGACGGGCGGACGCTGGACTTGCGGGACGAGGTCCGCCAGGCGATTCTGCTCGAGGTGCCGTGGCATCCCCTCTGCAGACCCGATTGCAGGGGGCTCTGCCCGAGCTGCGGCAGCAACAGGAACGAAGGGGAGTGCGGGTGCCCGCCCAGGACCGGAAGGGGTCCCTGGGACAAGTTGCGTGTGATGGTCGAGGACGGCGGGGCGAGCCCTCCAGTCCCGGGCAAGAAGAAGAGGAGTGAAGAGTAATGGCACTGCCGAAGCGACGGCATTCGAAGACGAGGCGGGACAAGCGACGCGCCAACTGGAAGATGTCCCCTCCGACGATCAACCGATGCCCTGAGTGTGGGGCGGCGCGCAGACCTCACCGGGTCTGTCCGAATCCCGACTGCGGCCACTACCGCAAGGAAAAGGTGCTGGGCTCCTGAGCCCGGGCGATCCTCCTGTCTTGACGCTGCAGCCAGTTCCAGAGAGAGTCCGCGTCGGCGTGGACGCCATGGGCGGCGATGCCGCCCCCGCTGTCGAGGTGGCCGGAGCCATCCAGGCGGCGAAGGATCTGAACAGCGCGGTGGAGATCGTCCTCGTCGGGGACGAGGACAAGATCTACAGGCACCTCGATCGCCAGGAGGCTCGGGCCCTGGGCATCCAGGTCCACCACACGTCGGACTGGGTCTCGATGGAGGATGCCGCCGCCTTCTCCTTCCGGCGAAAGCAGGACTCGAGCATCGTCGTCGCGGCGCGCCTTCTCAAGGAGGGGCGGATCGATGCGCTCGTCAGTTCGGGCAACACCGGGGCGGTGGTCACATCCGCTCTGCTCTCCCTCGGGAGGATCCCCGGGATCGACCGGCCGGCCATCGGAGTCCTGATCCCGACGCCCACGGGACACACGATTCTCCTCGATGCGGGTGCGAACTCGGACTGCAGGCCGGCCCACCTCTTCCAGTTTGCCCTCATGGGGAAGGTCTATGCGAAGGGGGTCTACGGCGTATCCGATCCCAAGGTCGGGCTGCTGAACATCGGAGAGGAGCACTCGAAGGGCAGCGAGGTCGCCGTCCAGGCCTACAAGCTGCTCAAGGAAGCGCGTCCCCAGATCAACTTCATCGGCAATGTCGAGGGACGGGACGTGCTGAAGGGGACCGCCGATGTCGTCGTCTGCGACGGCTTCACGGGGAACGTGATCCTCAAGTTCGCCGAGAGCGTCGTCGGGATGCTGATGCAGACGGTCAAGCGCGAAGTGCCGAAGGACCTGCGGATCCGACTCGGCGCCTACCTCCTGAGGCCGGTCTTCCGGCGCCTGCGCGCCCGATTCAACTACGAGGAGTACGGCGGCGCCCCTCTGATGGGGCTCAACGGGGTCTGCGTCATCAGCCACGGGAGCTCCACTCCCCTGGCTATCAAGAACGCCATCCGAGTCGCGGCGCAATCGGCACGCAATCGCATCGGCGATCTGATCAAAGAGGAGCTCGATCGTGAGCACGCCAGACAGCAAGCTATCGGTTAGGCCTGTCAGAATGGTCAGCACCGGCTCCTGCGTGCCCGATGGCGTGCTGACGAACGCCGATCTCGAGAAGATGGTCGAGACATCGGACGAGTGGATCGTCACGCGCACAGGAATCCGCGAGCGGCGGATCGCGCCGCCTGAGATCGCCGCTTCCGACCTCGGGCTTCCCGCCTCGAAGCAGGCTCTCGAGGAGGCGGGAATCGAGCCCGGGGACCTCGACGCCATCATCTGCGCCACGGTCACGCCGGATCAGGTCTTTCCCTGCCTCGCGTGCACGCTCCAGGCCCGGCTCGGGGCCTCGCGCGCCTTCGCCTTCGATGTCAGCGCCGCCTGCTCAGGCTTCCTCTATTCGCTCGCCGTCGGCCAGGCGATGGTCGCCTCGCGACAGGCCGACACCGTCCTGGTCGTCGGGGCGGAGGTCCTCTCGCGGGTCACCAACTGGACCGACAGGACGACGTGCATCCTGCTCGCCGATGGAGCCGGCGCCGCGATCCTGCGCCCGGGTGACGAGGAGCACAGGATCCTCGCCCTCACGCTGGGGGCCGACGGAAGCTACGGCTCGCTGATCGAGATGCCCGCGGGGGGCAGCCGGATGCCCGCGACGGAGGAGACCGCCCGCAACAGGCTCCATACGATCCACATGAAGGGGAACGAGGTCTTCAAGATGGGAGTGCGCGGCATGACCGACGCCTGCCTGAAGGTCCTCGACGAGGGGGGATACAGGACCTCGGATGTCGCCCTCCTGATCCCGCACCAGGCGAACCTCCGCATCCTGGAGGCGACGGCGAAGCGCCTCGAGATCCCCATGGAGCGGGTGATGACCAACATCCAGAGATACGGCAACACGTCCGCGGCCTCGGTTCCCTTGGCTCTCGACGAGGCCCGCAAGACGGGGCGCCTCAAGTCAGGGGATCTGGCTCTGATGGTCGTATTCGGCGGCGGCCTGACCTGGGGCGCGGCCCTGGTGCGCTGGTAGGAGCGATGGACGCGGGCGGCAGGACGGCGCTTCTTTTCCCGGGCCAGGGGTCGCAGTCTGTCGGGATGGGCCGGGATCTGGCCCATGCGTATCCCGAGGCGCGCGCCCTTTTCGATCGCGCCGACGAGATCCTCGGATTCCCCCTCTCCCGCCTCTGTTTCGAGGGGCCGGAAGCTCAACTCCGCGAAACGCGCAACACGCAGCCGGCGATCTTCGTCCACAGCCTCGCTGCCCTCGCGTCGCTCGGGTTCGAGCCGGGGACCGACTTCCATGCGGCCGCCGGCCACAGCCTCGGGGAGTACTCCGCCTACGTCGCGGCGGGATCCCTCGCGTACGACGACGCGCTTCGTCTGGTCCGCCGCAGGGGGGAGCTGATGTACCAGGCGGGGATCGACCGCCCGGGGACGATGGCCGCCATCCTGGGGATGGAGCCGGAGAGGATCCGCGGGCTCCTCGAGGGGGTGACGGGGATCGTCGTCCCGGCGAACGAGAATGGTCCGGGTCAAGTCGTGATCTCGGGGGAAGTCGCGGCCGTCCAGGAGGGAATGGAGCGCTGCAAGAGCGCGGGCGCCAAGCGCGTGATTCCCCTGGAGGTGAGCGGGGCGTTTCACTCCCCTCTCATGGAAGGGGCCGCCAGGGGCTTGCGCGAGGCTTTGGCGCAAGTCAGGATCTCGCCAGCGAGGGTGCCGGTCTACGCCAACGCGTCGGCGGCGCCTGTCGTGGAGCCGGAGGAGATCAGGGCCAGCCTGGCGGCGCAGCTCCTCTCCCCGGTCAAGTGGGAGACCGGCATTCGGGCCATGCTCTCGGCCGGGTGCGGCCGCTTCGTCGAGATCGGCCCGGGCCGGGTCCTTTGCGGCCTGATGCGCAGCATCGATCGCTCGGCGACCGCTCTGGCCGCCGGCGGCGCGGAGGAGATCGCGAACCTGAAGATTGGCGGGGGTGGCTCTTGAGCACGGCATCTGCGGGCGCGAGTCGGGTCGCGCTGGTCACGGGCGGAAGCCGCGGCATAGGCCGCGCCGTCTCCGTGAGGCTCGCGCGCGACGGAGCGGATGTCGTCCTGGTGGATCGCACGGGGGCGGACGACGGCCCCGCCGTGCAGGAGATCCGCGCCCTGGGACGCCGCTGCCTGCATGTCTCGTGCGATGTCTCCGATCCGGGGCAGGTGGAGGCGATGGCGGAGCGGGTCGCGACCGAGATGGGAAAGGTCGCGATTCTCGTCAACAACGCCGGCATCACCAGGGACAACCTGTTCATCCGGATGCAGGCCGGGGACTGGGACGATGTCCTGGCGATCAACCTGCGCGGGACCTTCCTCTGCTCGAAGGTCTTCGCAAGGGGGATGATGAAGGATCGGTGGGGCAGGATCGTGAACGTCACATCGGTCGTCGGTTTGACGGGCAACAAGGGCCAGGCGAACTACGCGGCTTCCAAGGCGGGAATCGTCGGCTTCACCAAGTCGGTCGCGAAGGAGCTTGCGGAACGCGGCATCACGGTCAACGCGGTTGCCCCCGGGTTCATCGAGACGGCAATGACAGGAGCGCTCAAGGAGGAGGCGGCGAACGCACTCCTGCAGCGGATTCCGATGCGCGCCTTCGGAAGGCCGGAGGATGTCGCCGGCGCTGTCGCCTTCCTGGTGTCCGAGGAAGCGCGGTACGTGACGGGGCAGGTTTTATCCGTGGACGGCGGGATGTTCATGTCGTGATGGGGCGGGACAGCCCCGGGAGGATGGAGTGATGGAGAACTACGAACAGAAGATCCGGGACATCATCGTCGAGCAGCTCGGCGTCCCACCCGAGAAGGTAACGCCCGATGCTTCCTTCATCGACGATCTGGGAGCCGACTCCCTCGATACGGTCGAACTCGTCATGGCGATCGAGGAGGCCTTCGAACTCGAGATCCCTGATGAGGCGGCTGAGAAGATGGAGCGGGTGAAGGACGCCATCCAGTACATCAAGGACCACCTCGAGACCAAGGGCTAGGCCCCGGAGCGGACCTTCCATGTCCAATCGAGTCGTCATCACCGGGATGGGGGCCATCACCCCCATCGGCCTGAGCGTGGCCGAGTTTTGGGATTCGCTCGTCGCGGGTCGAGGAGGGATGGGTCCGATCACCCGATTCGACGCCTCCAAGCTCGACGTCCGATTCGCCGCCGAGGTAAAGGGATTCGCCGCGAGCGAGTACATGGAGCCCAAGGAGGTCAAGCGGACCGATCTGTTCGTCCAGTTCGCGATGGCCGCCTCGAGGCAAGCGGTCGCCCAAGCCGGCGTGGACGGCAAGGTCGATCCCCATCGGTACGGAGTGATCATCGGTTCTGGGATCGGGGGGATCTCGACACTCGAGGCCCAGCATACGATCCTGATGGAGAAGGGCCCTTCGAGGGTGAGCCCCTTCTTCGTCCCGATGATGATCATCGACATGGCGAGCGGGCGAATCTCCATGGAGTTCGGGGCGAAGGGCTCGAACTTCGCCAGCGTCTCGGCCTGCGCGTCGGGCGCCCACGCCATCGGGGAGTCGTTCCGGCTGATCCGCGACGGGGAGCTCGACGTGATCATCACGGGAGGATCGGAAGCGCCGATCACCCCGCTGTCGATGGCGGGATTCGCCTCCATGAAGGCGATCTCCGCGCGAAACGAGGATCCCCAGCGGGCGAGCCGTCCCTTCGATCGCGACCGCGACGGCTTCGTCATGGCGGAGGGGGCGGGCGTTCTGGTCCTCGAGAGCCATCGACACGCGAAGGCCCGCGGAGCGGAGATCCTGGCGGAGATGGTCGGCTACGGCTCGACCGCGGACGCCTATCACATCACGGCTCCCGCCCCGGGGGGCGACGGCGCCGCCAGGGCGATGGATCTGGCCCTCCGCTCGGCGGGCCTGCGACCGGAGGATGTGGACTACATCAACGCCCACGGGACTTCAACGCCCCTGAACGACAAGTTCGAGACGATGGCCATCCACACGGTCTTCGGAGACCGGGCGAAGGAGATCGGCGTCTCCTCGACGAAGTCGATGACGGGGCATCTCCTGGGCGCGGCCGGCGGCGTCGAGCTGATCGCATGCGTCCAGACGGTGAGAACCGGGGCCATTCCTCCGACGATCAACTACGACAATCCCGACCCGGAGTGCGACCTCGACTATGTGCCGAATCAGATGCGTCGCGCCCAGGTTCGCTGCGCCCTCTCGAACTCGCTTGGGTTCGGCGGTCACAATGTGAGCCTGGTGGTCCGCCGGTTCGAGGAATCTCCGGCGTAGGGCAAGGGGGGCGGGCGTGAAGCCCGCGGCGGGACGAGGACGCATCATGCGGTTCTCCCTGGTCTGGTGGCGAAAGGGATCGCCCGAGAGGCGAGAGGGCGATGTCGCCGGGGCCATCGCCGCCTTCGAGCGCAAGGCCGGAGTCCGATTCCGCGACCGGGACACGCTGGGGCAGGCGCTGACCCACCGTTCCTTTCTCGGCAACAACAGCGGCGACCCCGCCCGCTCCAACGAACGACTGGAGTTCCTCGGAGACGCGGTCCTCGAGTTGGTCGTCATCGAGCACCTCTACGAGCACTACCCCGTGGACCGCGAGGGCGAGCTCACCAAGAAGAAGTCGCTTCTGGTCAGCAAGGGCGTCCTGGCCCATCGCGCCGAGGAGATGGGGCTGGGGGACTTCATCCTGCTGAGCGAGAGCGAGCGCGAGTCGGGCGGCGCCGAGCGGACCTCGATTCTCGCCGACGCGTTCGAGGCGGTCGTGGGGGCGATCTACGTGGACCGCGGCCTCGCCACGGTCCGTCGATTCATCCACGACCAGCTCCTGCTGACGGCCCCTGCGATCCTGGAGGACCAGGCGAATCTCAACTACAAGAGCCTGCTACAGGAGCATGTCCAGGCCCAGTTCAAGACCCATCCCCGCTACCGCGTCGTGACCGAGGTCGGCCCCGACCACATGAAGCTCTTCACGGTCGAGGTCTCCGTCCGCGGAGGCCTGCTCGGCAGGGGACAGGGGAGAACCAAGAAGGAGGCCGAGCAGGATGCGGCCGGGGATGCGCTCCGCCGCATCCAGGGTGGGGAGGGCAGGCCCTCCTCAGCGCAGGCGGAAGGAGAGAGAGGCGAGCAGGCGCCGGTCTGACTCCTCTTCCTTGAAGATCCCGCTTCGTCCCGACGCGCGCGTGAAACCTCCGTGCATGTAGGCCAGGTCGATCGTCATCGACTCGCGCAGTAGGACCCCGGCGCCGAGCGTCAGGTACTGGCGGTTCTTCTCGAATGACGCCTCCTCGGTGTTGCGCACGACGTAGCGATCGTTGTTCTGATCAACCTCGATCTTCGGCGTCGTCACGACGAGCCTGTAAGGCGACGGATCGTACATGTAGCCGATCCGCAAGCGCGTCGGCACGGATGTGGGGAGCAGAAGTTCCCCGCCCGCGCGGATGCCCAGGGTCTCGTCGTAGGCGGGCAGCCCGCTCTCCGTCCTCATCGGTCCGCCGTAGTCGATCTGCGTCCAGTCGGCATAGATCGCGTCGAGGGCGAGGATCAGGTTCTTCCTCGCGAAGGCCGCTCCGGCTCCGAGCCTGAAAGGGAGGTCGATACTCTCGGAGGCGGTGAAAGGGCCTCCGTAGTCAGCATCATCGTTGATGTAGGCGTCCTCGCCCGTCGTTTGCACATCGATCCACTCCGGGAAGTGGAGGACGACTCCGAGCCTCACGCCGCTGCCGGCGTCTAGCAGGGCGCCGACGCTTCCCGTCACGCCGCTGAAGTCCGAGTCTGTCTCCGAGTAATCGAACTCCGCGAAGCTCTGATCAGAGAAGTCGTAGGTCCAGAGCCTGTAGTCGTTTCCCCCCAGGATCGTGCCCGTGATCCCCAGCGTCAGGTCGCGGCTCACCTGCGTGGCGAGAGCCGCCGAGTAGGAGCCAAGGCCGCCGTCTTCGTAGATCGTCTCCCTCTCCGCGATCCCGGAGCCGGAGTCCCAGTCCATGAGGTAGTCGGAGTCGAGACCGCTCGCCCGGCCGTAGGCGAGCCCGACGACCAGGCTTCCGCGGTAGGTTGGGAACGGATAGGCGAATCCGAGGTGGCTCAGCCTTGTCTTGCCGAACTCCCTTCCGACCTCTCTCCCTTTGTACGTGACGTCCCTGCTGCCGTCCTGGCGGTTGAAGCCGATGGAGACCTCGATCGAGCGGACCAAGCCGAGCGTCGCTGGATTGGACAGGACGGCGACGTGGTCGTCCGCGAAGGCGATCGACGCTCCGCCCATTCCGGCGTAGCGCGCGGCGAACGGGGAACGGAACGTGAGAGGTATCTCGGGAACGCTCCCGCCTTGCGCTTGGGCGCCCGGCGCGAGTCCGCAGACAAGGAGCGCGATGGCGAGCAGGCCGAGAGCGGATGCGACGGCCGTTCGTACGGATCTTCGGTTCACGTTTCCCTCCAGCTGAGGATCGGAGAGCCGGCTTCCGCTCGTATGGACCTCTACCGTCCCCAGAGACGCCGCTTTTCCTTGTCCTTCTTCTCTTCCTTGGGTGGTTGCGTGGTCTCGCCCGGTTTCGGCTTGTCCGGGGATGTCAGGCCGGCGGGCGGAAGAGCCCCCGTGCCTCCCTGGATCGGGAGGGGATTCGAGTCGCTCGTGGATCCTCTCGACCAGAGGCTCCGTCCTCCGGTCTCTTGCGGAAGGCCCGGATCGGGGTCGTGCGGCGGGTAGTACCAGTAGCTGTCGTACCACCAGGGCGACGAGTAGTAGACCGCCCACGGGGCCGGGTAGTACTGGTACCAGCCGACGTCGTACTCGTGCGCGTAATGGTAGAGGTCGGCGTCCGCGTGGCAATCCGAGCAGGCCTTCGAGCTTCCGTCTTCCTCGGTGAGCTCCATTGGCTCGGGATGGCGCAACACGGTGTAGCATCCCGCGCCGGCCAAAACGGCCAGGAGAAGCAGCCAGACGACCGGTCGGATGCGCGTCATGGGAACAGGCTCCTTTCCTTGTGGTTACTACCCCGCAGTATAGGAGGGGTTTCCCCCCCCGTCAAAGGCCGGCGGCCCGGCCTGTGCTAGGATGGCGCCTAGGCGAAAGGGGTCTTGCCCTTGACCATCATCCGTCCTCTCCTGCTCGTTGTCGCGCTCTCGCCCCTCTGGGCGCCGGTCCTTCTATCGGCATCCGAGGATGCGATGAACCACTACATCCTGGCGATCGAGGCCGCCCACAGCGGCGACCTCGACGCTGCCGTGTCGCACATGCAGGCGGCCTGGCGGGCCGACACCTCCGCCGTGGAGATCCCGCGGGAGCTGGCCAGGTTCCTCATCGACGCGGGCCGGCCGCGAGAGGCGGTCGACCCCGCCCGCCGCGCGATCCATCTCGCCCCCGACGATCCGGAGTCGAGCTGGCTCCTCGGCTGGGCCCTTAGCCGCTCGGGGCAGAACGCCGAGGCGATACCGTCGCTGCTCGCGGCGTGGCAGCGCGATCGACGCAACCGCACCTACCTTACCGCTCTCATCTCTGTCTTCGAATCGGAGGGAAGGCTCCAGGACGCCCTCGACCTGCTGACTCCCACGAAGGGCGGCGTCGACCCGGACGATCCGTATCTGTTCGCACGGAGGGCGGGCCTGTTGGGTCGTCTCGGCCGCCAGGTCGAAGGGCTTGGCGATCTGGCGAGCGCCGTCTCGCTGTCCCCGACCTATCCCGGGCTCGTTGACCACCTGCTTGCGCTCTGCTGGCGACTCGGCCCATCCGAGGCGACGGTGTCGGCCCTGGAGAGGGTCCTGGCCGTGGCGCCGAACCGGGCAGACATCAGGCGCGAGCTGGCGCGAGTCTATCTCTCGTTGAACCGCCCCGATGAAGCCATGACTCATCTGGAGACGCTGATGGCCGCGGGCGCTGCGGACGGGAGCGCGCAGATGCAGCTCGGGATCCTCTACTTCGGAAGGGAGCGGCTCGCCGAAGCGATCCGCCTCTTTCGCGGCGCCCGCGCGATCGACCCGGATCTGCGGGAGTCGGCGGAGTGGCTCTGGCGCTCTCTCAACAGGGCGGACAGCCTGAACGCGGCGCTCGCGCTGGCGGATACGCTGATCTCGGCCTCCCCCGAGGTCGCGGGCCACCACTGGCTCCGGGCCCTCTCCCTCGCCCGGCTCAACAGGCCTCTCGAGGCGCTCGCTTCCCTGGATCAAGTCCTAGAGAGGAGCCCGGATGAGCGCGAGGCGCGCCTGATGGCCGCGGCCCTCCTCGAGGATCTGGACAGGACGCCCGAGGCGCGCCTCCACCTCGAACGCCTCGCGCGGCTCGCCCCGTCCGATCGGGAGGTCCTCTTCCGCCTGGGAGTCCTGGACGAGAGGTCAGGCGACATCGCCGGCTCGATCGGGTGGTTCGAGCAGCTTCTGCGGGCCTACCCGGATGACGCTCTCGCCCTCAACTACTTGGGGTATCTCCTCGCCGACCGGGGACTCGATCTGGAGAAGGCCGTCGCCTACACTTCCCGGGCGGTCAGCCTGGACGGGAAGAACCCCGCCTTCCTGGACAGCTACGGGTGGGCGCTTTTCCGCAGCGGCCGGAACGCAGATGCGATCCCGCACCTGGAGGAAGCGGCGCGGCTCGCCCCCGGGGAGACGGAGATCGGGATCCACCTGGCCAAGGCCTACAGGGAAAGCGGGCGGGTGGGGGAGGCGCGGAAGATCCTCGACCAGATACTGGCCAGGGAGCCGAACGAGCGGCGGGCGCGCGAGCTGCTACAATTATGGGTTGAATGAGCCGGCAGGGCGCTCTCCGGGGCGCGACGGGAACCTTAGGCGGCCCAGCGGGGTAGCACCCCGTGCGGACAGGAGAGTGAATGGCGACAGGGGACGATCACCATTCGGCCCTCGATCTGGATCGACTCTCGGACGAAGGGCTGATGGAGGAGATCGTTCGAGGGTCCGAGGCTGCGTTCGCGGCGCTGGTGGCCCGATATCAGAGTCGGATCATCAACGTGGTGGCCCGGCTGATCGGAGATCGCGACCGCGCGCGGGAGATCGCGCAGGAGACGTTTCTGCGCGTGTTCATTCATCGAGAACGGTACAGGCCGAGCGGGAAGTTCAGCACATGGCTCTACACGATCGCGATGAACCTCGGGAAGAACGAGATTCGCCGCCGCGTCCGCGCCCGCGGCTCGGTGTCTCTCGACAAGCTTCTCGAGGTGGCAGGGGATTCGGGCGGATTCGTTGCCGATCCCTCTCCGGGGCCGGACCGTCTCTTCAGGCGTCGCGAGGTGGAGACGAAGGTGGCGGCCGCCGTGGAGCGCCTGCCCAGGAAGTTCCGCGAAGTGGTCGTCCTGCGCGACATACAGCAGCTTTCGTACGAGGAGATCGGCGAGGTCTTGCGCATTCCGGGTGGCACCGTGCGCTCACGCATCAACCGGGCCCGTCTGGCCCTGAAGGAACTCTTGGATCCGGCAATCGAGGGCAAAATCCATGAAATGTAAGACAGCCCGCAGCCTATTCTCGCTGCGGCTCGATGATGGACTGAGCTACGCGGAGCAGCGCGAGCTTGCGGAACACCTGGATGCCTGCCCGGGCTGCAAGGCGGAGTTCCTGGGCGTCGAGAGGACGGTCGGCCTGGTCAGGGGCCTGTCCGAGGTCCAAGCCCCGGAGGGGTTCGTCCAGGATGTCCTCCGCGCGGCGCGCGGGCTCCGACCCACGGCAACGGCGAGGCCCGCCGAACCGAGCCTCTGGGAACGGCTGCGGGGATTCGCATCGGCCCTTGCCTTCGAGCCATCGCCGCGGCTGGCTGCGGCAGCCCTCGCTCTGGGCCTGATCGTGGGCGTCTCCGGATCTGTCTTCTTCTTCGGCGACTCTCCGTCCCCGCAGGTCGCGCAGACGACCCCCGCCACGGCCCCGTCGGCCCCCTTGGTCGATTCCGGCGTGGAGACGCCGGGGGCGGAGGCCCCGTTGCCCTCCGGCCCCTTCGAGGATCTGGTCCAGGTGATGATGAAGCGCGCGGAGAGCGCCGCCGCAGGGGCGGCCGACACCGCCGGCCCGCAGCTTCCCGAGTGGGGCGCAGGCTGGGACCCGTCCGTCCATGGCCAGCAGGTCGGATTCGGACCGCGTTCGAGAAGGGACAGAGGTGGTGACGGATCGGGATACATCATCTTCTGATCGTCCCCGGCCGCGCCTCCTCGCGCTCCTCGCCCTGGGACTCCCCTGGCTCCTGCTCGCGGAAGGCTCGGGAGGCGGGGCGCTCGAGGAGAGCCTCGATCGAATCCTGCGGGAGTCGAGACCGGGCGTGGTGCAGGTCGATGTCCGCCGCCCCCTGAACTTGAATCTTCCCCGCGAGGCCGTCCGCCCGGCGCGCGGCGCGCCGGCGGTCCTGCGACTTCAGGGGAATGGGGTCGTCTGGGACGCCCGGGGCCACATCGTCACGGACTCCGACCTGGCGCAGCCGGGCGACACCCTGCGCGTGCTCGACGGCGACGGCGGCATCCATCCGGCCGAGTACGTAGGCCAGATCCCGGAGGCGGGGATCAGCCTCATACGGTGCGCCCTTCCCAGAGACATGAGACCGCTCCCGCGGAGCGAAGCATCCCTCTCGTCCGACTGGGCGTGGGCGCTGATCCTCGGCTACTCCGCGACCAGCTCCTCGGAGCAACTGAGGGTCGCGAGGCTTCGAGGAGGGTTGATGCGCGATGGCTCTCCGCGGGCGCGCCTCGAGGGTCCGATCGATTCCGGTCTCGGGGGAGCGGGCGTGCTCGATGGCGATGGCCGCCTGCTGGGCCTCGTCCTGGGCGAGGGTTCGGAGAGCGTGTTGCTCAGGTCCAGCGCTAGAAACGACTCCCCCGTCGAGTACTGCATGCATGTGGGGGGATCGGTCGAGTCAGGCTGGGTCGTCCCGGTTCGACAGATCGAGGATGCCGTGGCCTCGCTGGCGGCGCCCGAGGCTCGTCCCCAAGGCTTCCTCGGCGTCCGCGTCGATCTGCCTGCCGGCGGCGCTCCGTCCGGCGGGTCGGCCGGTGTCACTGTGGCCGGCGTCCTGCCCGGAAGCCCCGCCGAGGAGGCGGGACTGCGTCCGGGAGACCGGCTCGTGGGTTTCGACGGCGTCCCCGTGACGAGTTGGGACGACCTCACGCGCCGCGTGGCCCTGCTCGATCCCGGGCGCTTCGTTCGGATCGATCTCCGGAGAGCGGGAGCCGAGACGGCGATGCGCGTGCGGCTCGGCGACCGCAGCCACATGATCTGGAGGGAGAAGCAGCGACGGCTCGCGGATAACCGCGAGAAGATGCTCCGGTATCAGATCGAGGGCCTTCACCAACAGCTCGAGCTGCTTCGACACCGCATCGTCTCCTCGAGATAGGGGGCAGCTAGACAGCGCGGGAGTCGGTTGGTAGTGTCACCCCGCAAGGGGGATCTGCGAGCCGTGCGAGAGATCCGGATCGCGCTCAAGAGTTCGGCCTATCGATACCTGCTCGCCGGCCTCGACGGATGGGCGGACCTTCCTTGCCCGGAGCTCGAAGGCCGGGGCCGGGGAGCCGTGCTGGTTACGGACCACACCGTAAGGGATCTCTGGTCCGCGGAAGTCCTCCGAGCGCTCGGTAGACGCGGGATCGAACCGCGCGTCATCTCCATTCCTCCCGGGGAGCCATCGAAGGCGCTCGAGACGTACGAACGGGTGGTCCGCGAGACCCGCGACGCAGGTCTCCTGCGGGACGGCCTGGTGTTGGCCCTGGGCGGGGGGGTCGTCGGAGACCTGGCCGGATTCGCAGCGGCCACGTACATGAGAGGCGTGGATTGGATCTCGCTCCCGACGACGCTTCTCTCCATGGCCGACTCCGGCGTTGGCGGGAAGGTCGGGCTCGACTGCGCCGGCGAGAAGAACCTGATCGGCGCCTTTCATCATCCCAGTCTGGTTCTGTGCGCAGTAGGCTTTCTGGACACTCTTCCCGATGTCGAATTCGCGAACGGCATGGCCGAAGTCGTGAAGGTCGCGCTCCTCGGGGATCCAGATCTCTTCGCGATCCTGGAGGAGAGAGCGGATCGCATCCGGGCCAGAGAACGGAGTCTCCTGGAAGAGATCATCGAGAGGGGCGTGAGGGTGAAGGCCCGCATCGTGGAGCGGGATCCCGACGAGCGCGGCGACCGGCGCCTCCTCAACCTCGGCCACACGATCGGCCACGCCATCGAGGCTGCGGGAGGATACAGGCGGCACCGCCACGGCGAGGCCGTGGCGATCGGCCTGGTCGCTGCGTGCCATCTCTCTACTATGCTTGGGGTTAGTGACGCCGCGCATCGAGATCGCGTGACGCGTCTGCTCCAACGATATAATCTTCCAATCCGTTGTCCAGAAACAAGTTGGAACGATCTCAAGCCACACATCGCAATCGACAAGAAGGGGACCGCGGCGGGGCGGGCCTGCGTATTGACAGGAGGAGTCGGCGTTGCTAGCGTCCATGAACGAGTTCCGGAGGCCTCCGTGCAGGAAGCGGCGGCCTTTGTGCTTGCTTGATCGATGAAACCGATCCTGGTTCTGAACGGCCCGAACCTCAATCTCCTTGGGCTTCGCGAGCCTGAGGTCTATGGGACGGCCACCCTGGGCGATCTCGAGAGGGAGGTCAGGGAGGAGGCTCAGTCCCTTGGGTTGTCGCTGGAGTTCTTTCAAAGCAACCATGAGGGGGTTCTGATCGATCGGCTGCACGAAGCGCGCGGCAAGGTCTTGGGCGCCCTGCTCAACCCGGGGGGGCTGACCCACACGAGCGTCGCCCTGAGGGACGCCATCGCGGCGGTGGACTTCCCGGTCATCGAGGTCCACCTCTCGAATCCGCAGCGCCGGGAGGAGTTCCGCCACAGGGACCTCATAGCCGCGGCCTGCCGCGGGACGATTGCCGGGCTCGGTGTCCATGGATACCGACTGGGCCTTCGCGCCCTCTTCGCCATCGCACGGGAGCGGTAGCGGGACAGCGCGGGCCTCAGGAGGGGAAATGCGGGTCGAGGAAATCCGAAGGCTCATCAAGCTGGTTGAGGAAAGCCAGATCGATGAGCTCGAAGTCCGCAAGTGGTGGACGCGCGTGAGGATCCAGAGGAAGTCGGACAACCACAGGGAGGTCGCCGCTCCGATCACGCCGATCGTCGTCTCCCCGGCTGTGGCGAATTCCCCACCTCCCGCCCCGCCCGCTGCCGAAGCGACCGCCGGAACCGCCTCGCCGGCCGCGCCGCAGGCCTTGTCCCCGACCGGCGAAGGGATCGATGAAGCCGGCCGTGCCACCATCCGATCTCCCATGGTGGGGACGTTCTATCGGGCGGCCTCGCCCGACTCCGCGCACTATGTGGAGCCGGGCCAGAGGGTTGAGACGGGGCAGGTCGTCTGCATCATTGAGGCGATGAAGCTGATGAACGAGATCGAGGCCGATGTCGGGGGGACCATCGAGCGGGTCCTCGTCGAGGACGCGCAGCCGGTCGAGTTCAACCAGCCGCTCTTCCTCGTGAAGCCGACCTGACCCGCGGGTCGCCTTCTCCGCCTGATAGGGCCCGCACTCTGGACCTGAACCCGGCAAAGGATGCGCACGTGATGGACCTCCGCAGAATCCTGGAAGAGATGATCGAACGGGGCGCCTCGGACCTCCACTTGAAGGTCGGCAGCCGCCCCACGCTTCGGATCGACGGCACCCTCTACCCGACGGAAGGGGAGCCGACCACGCAGAGAGAGCTCGAGGGTGTGATCGAGCAGATCCTCACGCCCGAGCAACGGACCCACTTCGAGGAGCACAGGGAGATCGACTTCGCCTTCGGGATCGCCGGTCTCGCCCGGTTCCGCTCCAACTTCTACTACCAGAGAGGCACGATCGCGATGGCGATCCGTCACGTGCCCCTCGGGGTGCCGGCCATCGAGGAGCTGAACCTCCCGCCGATCGTCGAGCAGCTCGCCCTTCGTCCCAGGGGGCTCGTCCTCGTGACGGGCACGGTGGGAAGCGGGAAGAGCACGACCCTTGCCGCGATGATCGATTCGATCAACCGCAGCTTGGCGAGGAACGTCATCACGATCGAGGATCCCGTCGAGTTCCTCCATCGCGACGACAAGAGCCTGATCAGCCAGCGCGAGGTCTCGCTCGACACCGCGAGTTTCGCGGAAGCGCTGCGGCACATCCTGCGCCAGGACCCGGACGTGATCCTGCTCGGGGAGATCCGCGACAAGGAGACCATGTCGATCGCCCTCATGGCGGCCGATACGGGACACCTGGTCCTCTCGACGCTCCACACGGTCGATGCCGGCCAGACAGTCAACAGGATCATCTCCTTCTATCCGCCGCATCAGCACGACGAGGTTCGCTTCCTTCTCGCCAACACGCTGCAGGCGGTCATCAGCCAGAGGCTGATCCCGAGGGCGAACGGCAAGGGAAGAGTTCCCGCAGTCGAGGTGATGATCAACACCCCGACGATCCAGGAGTACCTCCTAGATCCAGAGAAGACGATCCAGATCAAGCAGGCGATCCACGAGGGGGTCAACCAGTACGGGATGCAGACCTTCGATCAGTCCTTGATGAGGCTCTACCGCGAGAGCCTTGTCACGCTCGAGGAGGCGATTCACGCATCCACGAGCCCGACCGAGTTCGAGCTCCGCATCAGGGGGATCCAGTCCTCGAGCGACGCGAAGTGGGCCTTGTTCGAGGGCACGGGAGAGACGGCGGAGGGGAAGGAACGCCGCGCGAGCGCGGGGCGTTAGGGGCGGGGCGATGCGAGGCGACGGACCCGAGGCGCGATGATCGGAAAGATACTGATCGCCAACAGGGGTGAGATCGCCTTGCGTGTCGCCCGGGCTTGTCGGGAGCTCGGAATCCGGACGGTGGCCGTCTACTCGGAGGCCGACGCCGACTCGCTCCATGTCCGGGCGGCCGACGAGTCGGTTTGCATCGGCCCGCCCAGGAGCAGGGAGAGCTATCTCAACATTCCCCAGATCCTCTCGGCCGCGCAGATCACCAAGGCCGAAGCGATCCATCCCGGCTACGGGTTTCTCGCCGAGAACGCGCAATTCGCGGAGGCATGCGAGTCGAGCGGCGTGATCTTCATCGGTCCCGGCGCGGAGGCGATCCGCGGCATGGGGGACAAGGCGGTCGCGAAGTCCCTCATGCGGGAGGCCGGCGTGCCGGTCGTGCCGGGGAGCGACGGGATCGTCCCGACCGCCGCGGAGGCCGCCGCACTTGCCCAGGAGCTCGGCTATCCGGTGATCGTCAAGGCGAAGGACGGCGGGGGCGGCAAGGGGATGCGCATCGTCCGCGGCGCCGACGAGATGGAGCGCCTCTTCTCGATGGCGAAGGCCGAGGCGCAGGCCGCTTTCGGCGGCGACGCCCTCTACTTGGAGAAGTTCGTGGAGCGGCCGAGGCACATCGAGATCCAGGTCATCGGCGACCACCAGGGAAACGTGGTCCATCTGGGGGAGCGGGACTGCTCGATCCAGCGCCGCCACCAGAAACTGATCGAGGAAGCGCCGAGCCCAGCCCTCACCAGGAGCATCCGCGAGGAGATGGGTAGGACCGCCGTGTCCGGAGCGCGGAGGATCGGCTACTCGAGCCTCGGGACCATGGAGTTCCTCTTTGAGGAGGCGACGGGGCGCTTCTTCTTCATGGAGATGAACACGCGGCTCCAGGTGGAGCATCCCATCACCGAGATGGTCACCGGGCTCGACCTGGTGAAACTCCAGATCCGGGTCGCGGCCGGCGAGGCGATCGGCTTGAGGCAGGAGGATGTGCGGATGGAAGGCCACGCGATCGAGTGCCGGATCAACGCGGAGGACCCCGACCACGACTTCAGGCCTTCGCCCGGGGAGGTCGCGCAGTTCCACCTTTCGGGGGGACCCGGCATCAGAATCGACAGCCACATGGTGGCGGGCGCGATCGTCTCGCCCCACTACGACTCGCTCGTCGCGAAGCTAATCGCCTTCGGCGCGGATCGCGACGAGGCCCTGGCCCGGATGGAGCGCGCCCTGGCCGAGGCGAGGATCGAAGGCGTTCACACGACCGTGCCGTTCCACCGCCAGGTGCTGGCCCACCCCGACTTCCGCGCGGGGCGCTACGACACGAGCTTCCTGGATCGTATCCAGGCGAAGGCGGAGGAAGAAGGGGCAACCGCTCCCTCTCATTGATGCGCAGCGCGAGCTACCGGATGCGCACGATCTTGCTCTGGAGGCTCACGCCGGCGGTTTCGATCCTCAGAACATAAACCCCGGACGGGAGAGCCCGGCCCTCCGGCGAGTCGAGACTCCAGAATCGCTCCTGCGCTCCACGAGCCGCGACGCCCTCCTCGAGGAGGAGCAGGCGCCGTCCGACGAGATCGTGGAGGGTGACGCGAACGCGTCCCTGTTGGGGAATCCAGTAGCAGAGCCGCACTCCGTCCCGGATCGGGTTCGGCCGAATCGAGAGGATCGCGGGAACGCCCGCCCGCGTCCCGGACGGCGCGAGACGCGCGGGACCGAGCCAGTCGAGGGGGCGCCCTCCCTCCACCAGGCGGATCCAGTAGTCGCAACCCTCCCTCGGCGGGGCCGGATCGACGGCGACAAAGCGGCCGTCGGATCCGACTGGAATCGGATCTCCCGCAAGCGGCGATCTCTCGCCTCCCGCCGCCGCGCGGTGGATCTCGATCGCCGCGGCGGTGTCCAGATGAAGACAGCCCTCGATGCGGGCCTGCGACCCCAGCCAATCGGCCGTGAGGGAGCGCAACGTGACGGGGACGATCATCTCCTGCCAGCGGGCGATGTTGCGCGAGGGCTTCTGTCCGGCCTGCTGGAAGCTCCCTCCGACGTAGAGATCCCCCTCATGGGCGGCGAGCGCGCCGACCCATCCGGCGGCGCCGGAGCCGAGCGGCGACCATGCGAAGCCGTCCCAGCGCGCCACGAAGTTGAGGACGGTGCCATCGGAGCGATTGAAACCGCCGCCGGCGATCAGCCTGCCGTCGAAGACCGACAGGGCGGAGACCCAATCGTTGAGTCCCGCGCCGACGGAAGACCAGGACGCGCCGTCCCACCGCGCGACATTGCTCGCGGCCGCGCCGCCCGCGTGGGAGAAGGTGCCTCCCGCATAGAGCGTTCCCCCGAGGGAAGCCAGGGCGAAGACCCACTTGTTCATCCCTGAGCCGAGGGGGGACCACGACGCGCCGTCCCACCGCGCGACGCGGTCGGCGCCGACGTCACCGGCTCTGCCGAAGTCCCCCCCGGCGAGGAGAGCCCCGTCGTGGACGATGAGCGTATTGACCTTGCCGTCCGTTCCGCCTCCAACGGGGAGCCACTCCGATCCGGTCCACCGCGCCACGCGATCGACGGCCGTCGTACCGGAGAGGAGGAAGTCGCCTCCCGCGAAGATCTCGCCCTCGAAGAGGCAGACGGCGAGAACGGGCCCGTCGAGGCCCGGGCCGAGCGCCTGCCAGGCGCCGTCGTTCCAGAGGGCGATGTTCAGAGCCGCCGCGCCGCCCGCGGAAGAGAAGTACCCTCCCGCGACCAGGCTCGAGTCGGTCCCCGCCAGAGCGTAGACCGGGCCGTCGAGCCCGCCGGCGAGCGAGTCCCACTCCCCTCCCGACCAGACGGCGACGCGTCCTGCGGCGACCTGCCCCGCGCTCGTGAACGAGCCTCCGGCGTAGAGGGCCCCGTCATGAGGGCAGAGGGCCAGGACTTCTCCGTCCACTCCCTTCCCCAGGTAGTCGCGCCAGGAGGATCCGTCCCAGCGGGCGAGCTGCCCCGCGGTCCTCTCGCCCGCCCTGGCGAAGGCTCCTCCGACGATCAAGCTGCTCCCCTGGGCGAGCAGAGCGCGACCCGCTCGATCGAGACCCTCTCCCAGAGGGCTCCACTCGGCCCCGTCCCAGAGGGCGATCGATCGCGCGGTGTCCGCGCCCACGAGCGTGAAGTGGCCGGAGGCGGCGAGTCGGCCATCGTAGGCCGTCAGGGCCGTGACCTCGCCGTCGGGCTGAGAGCCCAGCGCGCTCCACGACGCCGAGTCGGGATCCCAGCGAGCGATGTATTCGGATCTCAGTCCTCCGGCGTTCGTGAAGGCCCCCCCGGCGAAGAGTTCCCGGCCGTACGGCGCGAGCGCGTGAACGTCCCCGCTCAGTCCCCCCCCGAGCGGAGTCCAGGTCGCGCCATTCCAACGCGCGGCCCTGAGGGCGGCGGCGCTGTCGGCCTCGGTGAAGCTGCCGGCCGCGTAGAGCGAGCCGTCCAGCACCGCGAGGGCCGCCACGTCGCCGTTCACTCCGTGATGGAGCGGCGACCATCCCGAGTCGTCGAACGCCGCGACATGGCCCATCGGCGATGCGCCGGATCGATCGAAACTCCCGCCGGCGATCAGCTTCCCCTCGTGGACCGCGAGGGCGAGAACGTCGTCGTTCAGCCCCTCGCCGAGGCGCGACCACTCCGAACCGTCCCACGCGGCGATGTGTCCCACGGACGTGGCCCCGGCGAAGGTGAACTCGCCGCCCGCGATGAGCTTCCCGTCGTGCACGGCGAGGGCGAGGACGGCGTCGTTGAGCCCCGGGCCGAGCGGAGCCCAGGAGGAGCCTGTCCAGCGAGCGATTCCTGTGGCCGCGCTCCCCCCCGGCTGGGTGAAATCGCCGCCGACGTAGAGGTCGCCGCCGAAGACGGCGATGGCGCGGACCTCGCCGCCGATCGGGAGCGTGCCGAACCCCGGCCACCAGTGATCGTCATCGGCTCGCGCGGGGATCCCGATCGGGTCGACGGGGCGCTGGCCCGTCCGGGGGGCGACTCCGGCCGCGACAGGGCTCGCGAGGATCGTGATGAGAAGGACGAGGAGGCTTCGTCGCATATCGTCTACCTCGTGACCTTCCAGAAGAGGACCGTCCCGAGGATGGCGAAGAGAAGGTTGCCCATCCACGCGGCCATCATCGGCGCCACCGCGCCATTGTATCCGAGCACCTGTCCGGCGCGCAAAAGGGCGTAGTAGGCGAAGCCGAGGAAGATCGTCGCGCCGAAGCCGAGGGCGATGCTGCCGCCCCGGACGATCCGGAGCGAGAGGCTCGCGCCGATCAGGACCATGATGAGGCTTGCCAGGGGGAAGGAGACCCGCAGATGGTAGTCGGTGCGGATCTTCACATCGCGACCGCCGCTCGCGCGGACCTTCGCGGCGTACCTCCGCAGCTCCGCCATGTTCATCTGAAACGGGTTCTCGTTGGGCCGCGCGAAATCGGCCGATGTCTCCTTCAGTTCCGAGGTTCCATAAGCTTCGAAGCGGACGCTCGTCTCGATCGAGTCGCGGAAGGTCCGGAGGAACCCCTTCTCGAAGCGCCAGAGCCGGTCCTTCATGGCCGCCTTCTCGGCGTCGATCCGCCTCTCGATGCCGTGGCTGCTCAACGTCTGAACCGAGACGTTCCGGAGGCTCCCGGTCGAGCCGTCGTAGAACTCGACCAGGTAGAAGATCCCTCCCTGCCCGAGGTAGCGGACGTTCATGCGACCGGTCATCTCCTCCGGGATCTGCTGCTTGATCTCGACCTTGAGGATTCGCCTCTGGGCGCGGTAGGCCTCGGGCACGATCGTTTCGGCGACGGCATAGGTGGCCCCCGCGATCGCGAGGGCGGCCAGGAGCATCGGCCCGGCGATCCGGACGGGCGAGATCCCCGCCCCCTGCATGGCGGTCACCTCGTTGAACCGGCGGAGCTGTCCGAGGGAGAGGATCGATCCCAGCAGCGCGGCGAGGGGGATCACCTGGACGAGGATCACGGGGAGGCTCCAGAGGTAGTAGCGGAGGATGAGGGTCGTGGAGGCCTTGTGGTCGACGAAGACATCGATCTTCTCGATCGCGTCGACGATGACGAAGATTCCGACGAAGAGGGTGACGCCCATCAGGGTGTAGAGAAGGAAGTCCCCGAGGACGTAGCGGTCGAGACGCCTCAAGCTCTCCTCCTTCGCGCCGCGGGCTGAGGCGGGCCGGTCGTCGCGATCCTGAGCGTCAAGTAGATCCCGAGCGGCCCCAAGAGGAGATTCGCGAACCACATCGCGAGCCAGGGTGGAGCGAGGCCTCGATCGGCCAGCTGCTCGCCCCCGATGAGGCAGGCCCAGTAGAAGAGGAAGAAGACGACGGAGAGGAAGCCGGCGGCCAGCCCCCCGCGCCGCGCCCGCATTCCCAGGGGAGCGCCGATCAAGACGAAGACGACGCAGGCGACGGGGATCGAGAACTTCTTCTGGATCTCGACCCGGAACGAGTCGATCTGCTTCCTGATCCCCTTCGCCTGCAGCAGCTTGATCTTGAGCTCCTCGATCTGCCGTCTCTTGGCCGCGGAGATCTCGGGCGGCGCGTCCGTCTTGCCCCTGCCGGCGATCAAAGCCAGCGCGCCCGCGAGGATTCTCCTCGCTCCGCGCGGCCGCATCTCCGCCTCGTCGATAGGGGGCAGCTCCTCGGGGCTCGCGACTCCCAGGCGCGCGAGCGAGGAGTCGACATCCGCCCGCGAGCGACGGTAGTCCTTCTCGAGCGTCTCGATCTCGCGCTTCATGTCGCCGACCGACATCTCCCTCTGGCCGCGGCTTCGGCGGACGGCGCGCGCGAGGGCCTCGGTCGCGCCCGCAAGGTGCATCGTCTGCTCCCCAAAGACGAGGCGGCGGTACCGGCCGTCCTTCGCGTGCGGATCGGCCTCGTGGATCTCTCCGTCCCTGAGACTGAGCACCACCTCGTTGCGCTCGGCGACGAAGCTGAGGAGGCCGTGCCGGGCCCTGATCGTGCGCGGCCCCGCGCCGGAGTCGGACGTGTCGACGATCAGGACGTCGCTCATCTCGCCGCTCCGGTCGTCGAGCTTGCCCACGAACAGGTCGTATCCCTCGAAGTCGTCGATGAAGATCCCCTCCTGGATCTCCGCCGACGGGCGGGTGCGCTGGATCTCCCCGACGATGTTCGCGAAGGCATGGTTCGTGTCGGGTAGAATGAAGTTGTTGAAGAGCGCGAGAAGGATCGCGACCAGCGAGGCGAGGAAGAGGGTCGGAAGCATCGTCGCGACCAGGTTGATCCCGCTCGCGCGCATGGCGGTGATCTCGTTATCCTGGCTCATCTGGCCGTAGGCCATCAGGACTGCCACCAGCACGCCGCAGGGCACGGACAGGGCAATCATCCAGCCCAGGCCGAGCAGGAACAGCTTCCCGACGATCAAGAGGGAGATCCCCTTGCCGAGGAACAGGTCGAGGTAGTCGAGCAGCAGCTCGAGCGTGAGGAGAAACGTGACGACCGCGAATCCAAGGAGAAAAGGCCTCCACAGCTGGCGCGCGACATAGCGGGAGAGGATCCCGAGTGGCACCAGCCGTCTTGACGTCAACCGGACCTCCGTGTGTAATCGCCGCATACCGGATCCCGAAGATCCCGGGGATCTTGAAGGCCAAGGTTGGAGTATATACCGCCGTCACATAGCAAGGAGGATCCCCGACCTCGGACCGTCGGACGCCACCATCATGAGCGATTCGTGTCTCTCCGCAAGACCCTCCCCCGGCTAGGCCTGACGGTTCTCGCGCTCTGCGCGGCCGTCGTCAGCCCTCTCCTGGGCGAGGAGGAGCCTTATCTCGGCTTGTGGGAGACGGCCGGGACCGGGGCCCTGGAGGGGGACCTGTTCCTCTATCGGCTGGCGATGCGCTTCAACTCCCGCGCGGCGCTCCGCTCCACCGGAATCCTGCCCGAGCCGTTCAGGGCGAGCGAGGACTCCCTCGGCCTGCGCTCCGATCGATTCGAGGACTTCGTCCTCCTGCAGGACAGCCTGGGGATGGGGTGGCTTCCGCCCGCGTGGGGCCGTCTCAAGGGGGGCAAGGACTTCACGTCCAAGCAGGTCTCGATCGATCTCGACTCCCTGGTGGTGGAGGAGGGGCTTCTGCTCGAGGGAGATCCGATCCTGCCCGCGGTCCGGCGGGAGATGGGCGGCTACCTCGAGGAGCTGACCCGTCGCAACTACAGGTCGCTGTGGGCGGAGAAGGCCGTCGAGGGCCTGCAGACGATCGAGGATCGCTCCGGGCAGAAGGCCGGACTCGTGCCGAAGCTCGCCCTTCCCGTGGAGATGCCCGGGCCGGTCCGGAGCATCATCGGGGCGGGCCGGCCCAGCCTCACCGTGCGGGGGAGCGAGCGGATCTCCTTCAGCGGAACGAGCCGGTGGTACCCGGACCGCCCGATCAACGAGTTCCAGCGCAAGGCGTCGAAGTTCCCGCAGCTCGACATGAAGCAGGAACTGAACCTGACCCTGACAGGGAACATCGGAGACAAGGTGTCCGTCGATGTCGACCAGTCCAGCCAGGCGGCGACCCCTCTCGAGAACAGGATCAAGATCCGCTACAAGGGATACGAGGACGAGATCATCCAGCAGGTGGATCTCGGCAACACGAGCCTGCAGCTTCCGAGCACGCAGTATGTCTCCTACCAGGGACGTCACGAGGGGCTCTTCGGAATCAACACGAGGGCCTTGGTCGGCAGCGTCGAGGTGACGGGGATCCTGAGCAAGCAGGAAGGGAAGAACGACACGCGAAGCCTCACGCGCGGGGCGGAGGTCCGCACCTTCGAGATCGAGGACTGGCAGTACCGGCGCGGCAAGTTCTTCTTCCTGATCGACCCGGACGGCCCGCGGCTTCCCGAGGGTGACCAGGTCGTCGATCTGGAGGTCTGGATCGACGACCGCAACGGAAGCAACAACAACGAGCAGCTCACGGTCCCCGCCTATGTGACCCTCTCGGGGAATCCCCCGGGGCGCGGGGAGGGGCGGGATTCGGTATGGGCGACGGGGGCGTTCAACCGCCTCACTCCCAGCCAGGACTTCATCGTTCAGATGGATGTCTACCCCGGCTATCCCGTGCTGATCCTCGATGACTACCAGATTCTCGATGACAGGATGACGAAGGCGATGGGGGTCAGCTACCGGACGCTGAGCGGCCTCGAGGTCGGCGGGACGACGGGAGGCAACCCCGACTCGCTGGTCCTCATGATCCTCAGGCCGGCCGCGGAGATGGGGGAAACCAACCCGCTCGATCTCACGCAGGGGATCTTCGCCGACAAGCGGCGCTGGGAGATGCGCAACGTCTACGACCTGGGGAGCAACCTCTCCTCCGACGGGCTGACCGTGCGGGTCCGCCGCAAGAGGACCGTGGGGGGGATCACGAACCCGGACCGCATTGGAGAGGTCACGTTTCTCGAGATCCTCGGGCTCGACCTCTACACCGATGCCGGCGAGAACCAGACGCCGGGACCCGACGGGAAGATCGACCGGGGCAAGATCAACTACGATTCGGGGTACGTGATGCTCTGCAACCTGCAGCCGTTCGCCCCCGTCGATGTCCAGGCGGCGCTCGGGTGCGAGCCGACCCGCGCGGAGCTGCCCGACGACCACCTCGTCCCCGGCCTCTACCTGCGAAACGACTGGTCTTCCGGCGTCGACGCCAACACGATCTCCCAGTTTCAGTTCGAAGTCACGGCGAGGACATCGGTCTCCCGCATCAGCCTGAACGCCTTCAACATTCTGCAGGGCTCCGAGGTCGTCACGGCCGGCGGGAGGACCCTGGCCAGGGACCGCGACTACACGATCGACTACGACGCGGGGGAGATTCAGATCCTGGACGCGGCCGACGTGCGCGACACCGACGAGATCCGGGTGAGCTACAGCTACCTCCCCTTCGGCGGCGGAGGCCAGAAGACGCTGATCGGCACGGCCCTGCGCTACAGGCCCCAGGCGGCGAAGCTCGATCTGTCCACAGCCTGGGTCTACGAGAGCAAGGGCGCCCCGGGGATCGAGGGCCGGCGGCCGCGCTTGGGTCAGGAGCCGACGCGCACCGTTGTCGGGGAGGTCGCCGCCTCCTACAAGGCGGAGCCGTGGCTTCTGACCGCTCTCGCGGACGGGCTTCCGTTTGTTCGCGCCAGCGCCAGGAGCGCGATCTCCCTCGACACGGGGACGGGCCTGTCCTTCCCCAACCCCAACACGCGCGGCCTCCTCTATGTCGACGACTTCGAGGGAGCGAAGGATGTCTTCTCGATCTCGACCAACCGCGTGAGCTGGCGTCCCGCCGGCGTTCCGGAAGCGGCGGCGAAGGGGGCGGGCGCGGTCGAGACCTGTGAGTACCGCGGCGAGGCCTGGTGGTACACGCCACGGGCGGCGGTGAAGGAAGGGGACCTCCAACCCACGCACGAAGGAAGCGGCGGTCTCGACAAGACGGAGAAGGACAACAATCGACAGGTCCTCGAAATCCACTTCATTCCCGCGGGAAGCCAGGAGCAGGACCGGAGGAAGTCCTGGTTCTCGCTCGTGCAGCCGATCGCGCAGCGGGGCACGGACCTCTCGAGGGCGCAGTTCCTGGATATCTGGGTGAACGACTTCCGTCGTCCAGGCGACGCGGTCTCGCCGAGGGAGGGGAAGCTCCACATCGACATCGGAGTCGTCTCCGAGGACGCGGTCTGGACGCGGAGGCGCGTCGGGACGGAGGGGCTTCTCGAACTGGGATCGTTCCCCGACGCGCAGCTCGGATTCAGGGAGTTCGACACCGAGGACAGCACCCGAGACGGCCAGCTCGACGACCCGGGAGGGGGCGGGGGCGAGGACATCGGGATCGACTTCAAGACCGATCCAGAGGAGGGGGCGGGGGAAGATCCCGCGTACGACAACTGGGACTTCGACGAGGGCGAGGACGATAGCAATCGCGACCTTCCCTTCGCGAACCCGAACGACCTGCCGGCGGGCAGGTATCTCCTCTCCGAGGAGCGATTCGCCAAGTTCGCCCGGATCAATGGGACCCAGGCGAATGGTCGCCTCGACACGGAGGACCTAAACGGCAACCAGATCCTTGACCAGACGGAGGCGTACTTCGCTTTCGAGCTCGACCTGGCCGACCCGTCGCTGATCGAGTTCGAGTCGTCGCAAGCCCCCGACCAGGATCAGGCCTACTCGGGCTATACGCGCGGGTGGAGGCGAATCCGGATTCCGCTTGCGCCTCAGTTCTACACGAAGGTCGGCAACCCGAGCTGGGAGCAGGTTCGCCACGTGAGGATCTGGCTGGATGGCTTCAGCAAGCAGACCGTCCTGCAAGTAGGCGGGATCGACATCACCGGAAACCGCTGGCTGAAGGGAGCGATCCGTGACGCCCGAGGCGCGGAGGTTTCCGCGGAGGAGCTCGAGCAGCGGGGTGAGGACTTCTTCCCGGCGGTACTCAACAACAAGGACAACTCGACCTCCGAGTACACGCCCCCCTTCAAACCGAAGGAGAGGCAGAATGTGGAGGAGCGGGAACAGTCGCTCGCCCTGGAGCTCAGGAACTTCCCGCCGGGGCATCGCTCTTCGGTCTACCGGACCTTCCCGCAGGCGCAGGACTTCGTCAGCCTCTACCGCACCCTGGAGTTCTATCTCAATCGCAGGATCCGGGAGGGTCCTCCGGATCCCAATCTCGAGTTCTTCGTTCGCCTCTCGCGCAACGCTGCGACCGAAGAAGAGAACTACTACGAATACAGGGTTCCCGTACCCCGCGACTGGGTCCTGCACACGGTGAGCATGGGGGAGCTTTCCCGCCTCCAGCTCGAGCGGGCCGACTCCGCCACGGGGATCGTCGTCGAACGGCTCGAGAACGGGGCGACGCTCACGAGGAAGGGATCGCCCAGCTTCACGAGCATCCAGAGGATCAGCTTCGGCGTCATCAACGTGGGGGTCACGACCGTCGAGAACGGCAGCGTCTGGGTCGACGAGCTCAGGCTCGGATCGGTCAAACGCGACACCGGGATGGCGAACCGGGTCTCCTTCAACATGGCGATGTCCGATCTCGCGTCCGCGAACGTCAGCTTCCAGAGGATGGACGCCGACTTTCTCCGCGTCGGCAGCGAGCGGGGAAGTGGAACGACCCGGACCGACTACACCGTCGGCGGACGCCTCAACGCGGAGAAGTTCGCGGAGAGGTCGGGGTTGCGCCTGCCCTTGAGCTTCAACGTCTCGCGCGGCCGCACGGTCCCCAAGTTCCGGACGAACGGGGACCTCGTCCTCGAGAAGCCGAGGCCCAGCGACATCACCGAATCGATCAACAAGGACTTCTCGTTCAGTCTATCCCGCAACCGGTCGACGAACCCCTGGCTCCGCTACACCCTCGACGCGGTCAGCCTCTCGGGCCGGACCGGGCAGTCGATCCAGAACAGCCCCGACGCGAGAGACACGACGGTCAGCTCGAGCGGCAACCTGCAGTTCTCCCTGCCGCTGCAGGGCGGACCGCCGATCAAGTACTACAAGGACAAGGAGCTCCGTCTCCTTCCCAACAGCCTCACCTTGGGTCTGAGCGGTTCCCGACAGCGCAGCATCAGCTACAGGCGCAAGAACGCCGACCTCACGCAGGACCTCTACGAGCCGAGCCTGGACCTGAGGACGAGGACCGCCTCGATGAGCTGGTCGACGGGACTGCGCCCGGTCGAGCAGGTCACCTACGGATTCGACCAGACGAGGGATCTCCTGCTCGCCACGGCCCCGCGGCGGGTCGGGGGGGTCAATCTCGGGACGGAGACCGGCCGCCGCCACCAGCTCAACGCCTCGCATCAGATCTCTCTCTTCAAGCGGGCGCTTGTCCCGAAGGTGACCTGGGCGGGGAACTCGGACAACAAGTTCAACGCGATCCAGGCAAGCGGGGGGGTTCGCGAGCGCAGCAACAACTTCGACACCGGAAACACGCTGACCTTCACGGGCACGCTGCCGATCGACCGGCTGTTCCAGATGCTCCCCCGCTTCGGGCGCGGAGGGGGAGCTGCCCCGGCCCCGGGGGATTCGGCCGCGGGAGCGAGCCGGGGCCGCTCGGCGGGCCGCGCGACATCGAGCGGTTCCTCGGGGGGATGGTTCTCGATCTCGGCCGTCAGCGCGACCCACTCGATCGGCAAGACGCGCAGCCTCGATCGATTCGCAGGAGAGCCATCGATCCCCTTCCAGCTCGGCCTCTCTTCCGACCCCGGCAGCGGGGTCCGCAGGCTCACAGGGGCCTCCGACGCGACCGGGGATCGAAAGGACACGAGCTTCTCGACCGACTTCAAGCTGCTGGGCGAGGTGACCGTGCGCACGTCCTACGCGCAATCGAGAAGCGACAACACGGTGAACCGGACGAGCTCGACGATCCGAACCTGGAAGTACCCGGACCTCGACATCAACTGGGGGAGGTTCTACAAGCGCGTCAAGCTCGACCGCTGGGCGAAGGACGTGCGCGCCACGACGCGGTACAGCCGCGAGCTCAGGGAGACCGGCACCAGCACCAATCCCAAGGACAGGACGGAGTCGACGGTCTCCTTCCGCCCCCTGCTCAACCTCGACGCGACCCTCAACAACGGATTCTCGGCCAAGCTGACCTCCTCCTACAGCACTTCGAACTCCGAGCAGTTCGGCCTGCTCAGGAACCTCTCCCGTTCGCGGAGCCGGCAGGCGGGTCTCTCTCTCCGGCGCAGCTTCAACCTATCGAGGATGGTCACGAACCCGATCACCAAGAAGAAGACCAAAGCGACGACGAAGATCGATCTCTCGCTCGCGACGGATATCCAGGACAGCAAGAGGGAGAGCGGCCCTCGAGGCAGGTTGATCGTGATCGAGGACCGCGCCAAGATGGCGATTTCGACGACCGCGGGCTACAACTTCACGAGCAACATCACCGGCAACGCGGGCCTCACTGTCGGACAGGACAGCGATCGAAAGAACCGGACCAACACCTCGCGGTATGTGAGCGTCACGCTCTCGGCCGCTTTCACTTTCTGAAGCGGCATGACGATCCTTCGAGCGATCCTACCGCTGCTGCTCGTCTTCGGTGCGGTCCGCGCAGACGAGGGGATCCCGGACTTTCCGGAAGCCGCCGCGTGGGAGTTCCTCGTGGCCCAATGCGCCTTCGGCCCGCGGGTCCCGGGCACGGCGGGGCATCGGAAGTGCCTCGACTATCTGGAAGCGACGCTGGCCTCGACCGGCGCGGCGGCGATTCGCCAGGACTTCCGGACGGCGACCGACGCCTCGCGAGACACGCTGACCCTGACGAACCTCACGGCCCGCTACGGGCCGCCCGGCGCGCCCCTGCTGCTGGGCGCGCACTGGGACACGAGGCCCTGGGCCGACCGCGACCGCGACCCCGGCAACCGCAAGAAACCGATCCTCGGGGCCAATGACGGAGCCAGCGGCGTCGCTGTCCTGCTGGCCCTGGCAACGATCCTGCGGACGCATCCCCCGCCCCTGCCTGTGGAAATCGCCCTCTTCGACGGCGAGGATCAGGCGAGGGAAGGGAGCGATGGCGGGGGGTACATTCTGGGCTCCAGGGCCCATGTCCGGGGGCGGGTCCCGCCCCTCCCGCGGGCGGTCGTCATCGTCGACATGGTCGGGGCCCGGGACATGGAAATCTGCCGGGAGGAGGTCTCTGATCTTCATGCCCGCCAGCTGAATGACCTGATCTTCGCTCGGGCCGCGGCGCTCGGGCTCCCCGCGTTCCGGGACGAGGTCTCGAGCGCGGTTCTGGACGACCATGTCCCCTTCCTCGAAGTGGGGATTCCCGCCGTCGATCTCATTGACACCCGCTACCGGCAGTGGCACACTCTCGAGGACTTGCCTGGCGCATGCTCGCGGGAGAGCCTTGGGCAGGTCGGGAGGCTATTGACCGATCTTGTTTATGGAGGCTACCTGCAGTAGGATCGGTGCCTGAGGTAAACCCCTTGTGGCGCAAGGGGGTTTCGGCTTAGGGTTGGTGGGGCGGGTTGCGACCCGCTTTTTGTTTCCATGCAGATCGTGAACAGGGAGTGGGAGGAAAGGCTTCGGCCTCTCCTCGAGGAGGAAGGAGCGGAGCTTCTGGAGGCGCAAGTCTCCAGGGGGCGTAACTCATTGAGACTGCGCTTTTTCATTGATCGGGAGGCAGGGTTGGCGGTGGATGACCTTGCCCGGTTGAGCCGAAAGATCGCCCTGCGGCTGGACGGGGATCCCTCTCTGGCCGGTCGCTATGAGATGGAGGTCTCCTCCCCGGGCATGAACAGGGTCGTGTTCCGCGAGGGGCACTTCCGCCGGTTCGTGGGGGAGCGGGTCCACATACGGTTGGCCGACATGCGGGAGGGACGGCGAAACTTCGAAGGCGCGATCCTCGGCTGCGAGAGCGGGATCGTGGAAGTCGATGTGGAGGGGTTGGGCGCGACGTCCTTCGCCCTGAACGAGATCGAGCGCGCGGAGCTTCGACTGGACCCCCGGCGTCCTCCGCAACGCCCGGTTGCCTGAGAGCCCGGATTCGAGGAGTCTGCAAGAATGTCGAATGAAGAGATCCTGGAAGCGCTGAAGGGGATCGCCCGGGAGAAGGCGGTCGACCGCCGCCTGCTCGTGGAGACCCTCACGACGGGTCTGCTGAGCGCGGCGAAGCGGCGCTACGCGACGGCCGTGGATGTCCAGGTCAACTTCGATGAGGTCACCGGGCAGATCCACGTCATCGTGCAGAAGAAGGTCGCCGCGGTCGCCATCGATCTGGGGGGGGAGATCGACCTCGAGGAGGCGCGCAAGATCAGCCCCAGGGCGAGGGCGGGGGATGTGGTCGGCGTCGAGGTTCCGATCGAGGAGTTCGGCCGCAACGCGATCCAGACAGCCAAGCAGGTTCTCGTCCAGCGCGTTCGGGAGGCGGAGCGCGAGAACGTCTTCAACGAGTACATCGACCGCAAGGGGACGATCCTGTCGGGGACCGTCCAGCAGATCGATCGAGGCAATGTGATCGTGAAGGTCGGCAAGACCGAAGGGGTCATCCCGCACAGGGAGCAGATCAACCGCGATCGGTTCAAGATCGGAGATCCTCTTCGCGCCTACGTTCTCGACGTGGACAAGGAGCAGAAGGGTCCGCAGATCCTTCTCTCAAGGACGCACCCCGAGTTCGTCCGCAAGCTCTTCGAGCAAGAGGTGCCCGAGATCTTCGAGCGGGTGGTCGAGATCAAGGCGATCTCGCGCGAGCCGGGTTCCAGGACCAAGATCTGCGTGGTGAGCCATGATGACCGCGTCGATCCCGTCGGCGCCTGCGTCGGCATGAAGGGCTCGCGCGTCCAGAACATCGTCAAGGAGCTGGGGGGCGAGAGAATCGACATCGTCTCCTATAGCGCCGATCCGAAGATCCTCGCCAGCCGCGCCCTCTCCCCGGCGCGAGTGCTCGATGTCATCTACGACGACGCCGCGAAGAAGGCGACCGTCGTCGTCGCGGACGACCAGGTCCCCCTCGCCATCGGCCGCGGAGGGCAGAACGCGCGGCTCGCGGCCAAGCTGACTGGACTGCAGATCGTCCTGGTCAGCCTCTCGCAGGTCGAGGCCCAGAAGGAGGGGGAGGCGGGGCTTCCGAACATCGACCTGGAGTCGCTGACCAAGGAGCTGGGACCGAAGCTGGTCGAGAAGCTGATGAAGGCGGGGAAGGAGACGCTCCAGGACGTCATGAAGACGTCGATCGAAGAGCTGATGGAGATTCCCGGCGTCGGCGAGAAGACGGCTTCGCGCCTGCTGGCCACCGGGGCGCAGATCCTCGAGGATCGCGCGCTGGATCTGAAGAAGTCGGGCGCCGAGACCGCTGACGGGGAGATCGAGGAGACGCAGCCCCTGATGGCCGAGGAGGATGCGGTTGCCGAGGACGGGCAGTCGGAAGAGCAGGCGAGCGAGGCGGTAGCAGAGGCGGTTCCCGCGGAGGACGAGAGCGGTTCCGCGGCGGATGAGAGTGCGGCGAGTGACGTGGTTGCGGGTGAGGAGGAGACCAGAGAGGCCGGCGCATGAAGGTTCGGATCTACCAGCTTGCCAGGGATCTCAGGATATCCAGCGATGCCCTGGTCAACATGATCACCGCCCTGGGCGTCGAGGTGAAGAGCCACATGAGCGCCGTGGAGGACGACGTGGTCGTCCAGATCCGCGCCAAGATCGCTCAGGAGCGGGAGGTCACGCGTCGCGAGGACGAGCGGAAGGCCCAGATCCAGGAGATCCACAAGCAGAAGGAGGAGGCGGAGCGGCGCAAGCCTACGGCCGCCGCGCCCGTCGTTCCTCCGGAACCGATCATGCAGCCCGCGCCCCCGCCGCGTCCGATCGCCCCCGTCCCGGGCGTTGCCCCCGCGGCGACCCGCGCGCCCCAGGCGCCCGCCCCGGCCCCCTCCACGTGGCGACCCCAGCTCCCGGCGGCCGCCGGAAGGCGGGACGGCCGTAAGCGGAAGAAGGGCCGGACGCTCGTCGACGAGAAGCTCGTTCGCGAGAGCGTGCGCAAGACGCTCGCGACCCTGGACGTCGGGCGCCGCAAGCGAAGACGGCGCCGGGGCGAGCAGGGGCAGGAGACGGTGGGCGAGGCGGCACCGGTGAAGGTGACCGAGTACATGACCGTCTCCGAGTTCGCCTCCGTCCTCGAGGTGAATCCGACCGAGGTCGTGGCGACCTGCCTTCAGCTCGGGATCATCGCCAACGTCAACCGCCGGCTCGACCGGGACGAGATGATGGCGATCGCGGATGAATACGAGTGCGAGCTCGAGTTCGTGAGCGAGTACGGAGAAAAGGCGCTCGAGGAGGCGACCGCCGCGACCGAGGGGACCTTCGAGTCGGCGCACAGGTCTCCGGTCGTCACGGTCATGGGCCACGTCGATCACGGGAAGACGAGCCTCCTCGACTACATCCGGAAGACGAAGGTCGTCGCGGGAGAATCGGGCGGGATCACCCAGCACATCGGGGCCTACAATGTCGTGGTCCCGCACGGGAGGCTGAGCTTCCTCGACACCCCCGGACACGAGGCGTTCACGGCGATGCGCGCCCGCGGCGCCCAGGTGACAGACATCGTGGTCCTGGTCGTCGCCGGTGAAGACCGCGTGATGCCGCAGACCCACGAGGCGATCAACCACGCCCGGGCCGCCGGAGTGCCGATCATCGTCGCCGTCACGAAGATCGACCTCCCGGGGGCAAACCCGGAGCGGATCAAGGCCGAGCTTGCGGAAACGGGCGTCCTCGTCGAGCAGTACGGCGGCAAGACCGTATGCGTCGAGGTCTCCTCCAAGTCCGGTCAGGGGATCGACCATCTGCTCGAGATGATCCTCCTGCAGGCCGAGATGCTGGAGCTCAAGGCGGAGCCGGACAGGCCGGCCAAGGGCGCCGTCATCGAATCGAAGCTCGATCCGGGCAAGGGGGTCCTCGCAACCGTGCTCGTCCAGAACGGGACGCTGCGCGTCGGGGATCCGTTCGTCTGCGGCATGCAGCACGGCAAGGTGCGCGTCATGGTGGACGACACCGGGGCGCGCGTGACCGAGGCCGGCCCCTCCACTCCCGTGGAGGTCTGGGGATGGTCGGGGCTCCCGCAGGCGGGCGACTCGTTCCACGTCACCCCGTCGGAGCAGGAGGCGCGCGACATCGGCAGCAAGCGAGCGGCGATTCATCGGGAGCACGAGCTCCGCCTGAGCAGGCGACGCACGCTCCTGGACATCAGCCGCAGGATCAAGGAGGGGGAGGTCCTCGGGCTGAACCTGGTGATCAAGGGAGATGTCGCCGGCTCGGTGGAGGTCCTCCGCGACAGCCTCGAGAAGCTCTCGACGCCGGAGGTGCAAGTCCGCGTCATCCACCAAGGGGTGGGCGCGATCACCGAGGGGGATGTCCTTCTTGCGGCCGCCTCGGAGGCGATCATCATCGGCTTCCATGTGAAGCCGGACGCGAAGGCGCAGGCGATCGTCCAGTCGGAGAGCGTCGACGTGCGGTTGCACACCGTCATCTACGACGTCGTCGACGAGGTCCGGGCCGCGATGAGCGGCTTGCTGGCGCCGGATCTGGTCGAGAGACCGCAGGGGACCGCGGAGGTGCGCAAGATCTTCCGCGTCTCGCGCGTCGGGGTCATCGCGGGCTGCATGATCGTCGATGGAACCGTTCACAGGGTCGACTCGGTCCGGCTCGTCCGCGAGGGCCAGAAGGTCTGGCAGGGGAAGATCGCCTCGCTGAAGCGGGTCAAGGACGATGCCCGTGAGGTCCAGAGCGGTTTCGAGTGCGGAATCCAGCTCGAAGGGCACGACGACATCGTGGAGGGGGATCTCATCGAGGCCTTCACCATCGAGGAGGTCGCCCGCAAGCTCGAGTAGCCGGGCGCGGCTCCGGCGCGGGCAAGCCTTGGAAGAGAGCAGGTTCTTCTATGGGGTGGCGAGGCTCGAGCTCCACATACCACTGAGCCGCTCCCTGAAAGACAGGCGTGCCGTCCTGAGCAGCCTCAAGGGACGCATCGTGGAGCGCTCGCGCGTGGCTGTGATCGACTGCGGGTCCCAGGACTTCTGGCAGAGGGGCGCGCTCGGTCTCTGCCTCGTCGCGAGGGAGGAGTCGCAGGTCCGGGCGCTTCTGTCCTCGATCCTCCGCCTGGCGGAAGACGACGACCGGGTAGTCGTCCTCTCCTACGACACCCGGATCGGCAGCCTGGACGACGCACCGGGGGAGGGCGAGTCATGACCCAGATACGGGTGGCGCGCCTGCGGGAGGAGATCCTCCAGCAGGTCAGCGACATTCTGCAGAATCACCTGAGCGATCCGCGCCTATCCTGGGTGAGCGTCGCCCGTGTCGACCTCAGTCCCGACCTGCGCCACGCGAAGATCTACATCTCCGTGCTGGGCAGCGACGAGGCGCAACAGGAGAGTCTGCGGGTTCTCTCGAGGGCGGCGGGAGCTGTCCGGAGCGAGCTGGCCCGGAGGCTGAGGCTCCGGCGGATCCCGGAGATCCTCTTTCGGGCGGATCACTCGATCCAGTACAGCGTGAGGGTGCTCGCCCTGCTGCGCGAGCTCGGCTTCGCCGGAGACGAGCCGCCTCCCTCGGCGGAGGATGAACCCTGAACGGCTTCGTCGTCCCGATCCTCAAGGAAGCCGAGTGGACCAGCCACGACGCAGTCCAGAGACTGCGCTCCGTGCTCGGCGTGCAGGAGATCGGGCACGCGGGGAGCCTCGACCCCTTCGCGACGGGCGTCCTGGTCTGCGGTGTCGGGAGGGGAACGAAGATCATCGCACTTCTCATGGACCTTCCCAAGGAGTACGCCGGCACGATCAGGCTCGGAAGGATCACCGACACCGGCGACCGAACCGGCGCGATCCTCGAGGAGCGGGGCGTGGGAGAGATCGGCATCGAGCGTGCCCGCGAGGCGGCGGGGGAGTTGACGGGAGTCCTGGAGCAGGTCCCTCCGATGGTGTCGGCGATCAAGCAGCGTGGGACCCGGCTCTATGACCTCGCGCGCCGGGGGATCGAGGTGGAGCGCAAGCCGCGGAGGGTGGAGGTTCACTCCTTCGATGTCCTCTCGATCGCGGGCGATCTCGTCGAGTTCCGGATCCGCTGCGGCCGCGGCACCTATGTCCGGGCCCTCGCGCGGGACTTCGGAGAACGCCTCGGGCCCGGGGCCTGCGTCGAGGAGCTTAGGCGCACGGCCATCGGGACCTTCACGGAGAACGATGCCGTGGCCCTGACCGGCTCCATGGAGGATCAGCGCGCCCGCGCGCTCGCGGCGGCGATTCCGCTGGCGCGCGCTCTCGCCCATATGCCTTCGCTGAGGCTGCGCCCCGAATGGGTGCGGAAGGTCCGCCAGGGAGGCCAGCCGCCCTGGCGGGGTGTGGAGGCGACGGAGTTGCCTGCCGGGGAGCGGGTCTGCCTCATCGGGACGGAGGGGGATCTCATCGCCATCGCGTCGGTCTCGGCCGTGCCCGGGCTCGCCGATCGATCGTGGCGGGACTCGTGGGAGCTGAAGCTAGCCCGTGTCCTCTAGCGATCGACTCTGGCCCGGCGAGTACTTCGCGACCATCGGCGTCTTCGACGGCCTGCATCTGGGACATCAGGCGATTCTCAGGTCGCTGCTCGCCTCCGCGCGCTCCGCCGCGCTCCCTACGGTCCTCTACACGTTCCAGCCCCGCCCAGTGACCGTCTTCGCTCCCGAGACCCCTCCGGACGAGCTGACGCCCCTGCCCCGGAAGCTCCGTCTGCTCGCGGAGTCGGGGATCGATCGTCTCTGCGTGCTGCACTTCTCGCGCTCCTTCGCCGAGATGGAAGCAGAGACTTTTCTCACGGCGGTGCTCGGGGCGGGAGCGGGGCTCAAGGGAATCTGGATCGGCTACGACTTCCGCTTCGGACGCGGGCGGCGCGGCGATTGGCGGATGCTGCAAGAGATGTCGGGCCGCTTCGGCTACCGAGCGCATCGAGTCGACGCGATCCGCTCGGATGGAGAACCGGTCAGCTCGACACGCATCAGGCGCCTTCTGCGGCAGGGCGATCTGGAGTCCGCGCGAAGGCTCCTCGGCCGATGGCCCGACCTGGAGGGAGTGGTCGTCCGGGGGCGTGGACAGGGGCGGCGCGTCCTCGTTCCTACTGCCAACCTTCTCCTCCCCGCAGCGCAGAGCCTGCCGGCGCTGGGCGTCTACGTTGGGGAAGCGGAGTGGGATGGCAAGGGCCGTCCCGCGGTGCTGAACCTGGGCCGAAGACCTACGCTGACTGACGGCTCCCTTGTCGTCCCGGAGGTCCACGTCCTCGATTTCGATGGGGATCTTCTTGGCAGGAAGCTCCTCTTCCGGATGCGTGGAAAGCTGAGAGAAGAGCGTAGTTTCAGATCATTGAATGAGTTACGCGATCAGGTTGGGTCGGATTTGGCGGAGGCCCGCAGGATGTCGATGGGCTGGGAAGAAGAACAAACGGGCCTTGTCGGCAGGCCGCCGGATTGCTAGTGTTGTCGAGTTGGTCCTTGAAGGATAAGTCGCGCTCCGAAACCCGGAGCATCGCCGGAGGGACCGGCGTCAGCGGAGGATCTTGATGTCGCTCAAGAAGGAACAGAAGCAGGAAATCATCGGCCGCTACAAGCTTCACGATCTCGACTCCGGCTCGCCGGAGGTCCAGATCGCCCTCCTAACGGAGCGGATCCGTCAGCTCACGGAGCATTTCAAGCGCCACACGACGGATCACCATTCTCGCCGCGGTCTTCTCAAGATGGTCGGGCGCCGTCGCAAGCTCCTCGACTACCTTCGGGACAACAAGCAGGACAGCTACAAGAGTCTCGTCAAGGAACTCGGCCTGCGCCGCTAGGAACGAGGCGCGCCCCCCTTCGAGAGGTGCGTCGCTCGTTCCGGCCCCGCCCTGGCCTGTCCGGAAAGCCCCTGGAAGAAGAGGAGAAGATGATGGTGCAGCACTTCGCCGTTGAGATAGGCGGGCGCAAGATGTCGTTCGAGACCGGCCGGGTGGCCCGGCAGGCCTCCGGCGCCGTCTGGCTCCAGTACGGGGACACGGTCGTCCTGAGCGCGGTCGTTTCTTCCCGCGAGGAAATCCTTGAGAAGGACTTCTTCCCGCTGGTCGTCGACTACAGAGAGAAGCAATATGCCGCGGGGAGGATCCCGGGCGGGTTCTTCAAGCGGGAAGGACGGCCGACGGAGAAGGAGATCCTCTCTTCGCGCCTGATCGACAGGAGCATCCGGCCCCTCTTCGACAAGGGGTTTCGCTTCGAGGTCCAGGTGCAGGCCGATGTCCTTTCCTCGGACCAGGAGAACGACGCCGACGTCCTGGCCCTGAACGCCACCTCCTGCGCCCTGGCCATCTCGAACATCCCCTGGGCGGGACCGGTGGCGGCCGTGCGCGTGGCGAAGGTCAACGGGGAGCTCGTGCTCAACCCCCTGTCGAGCCAGATCGACGAGAGCGCTCTCGACGTCGTCGTGGCGGGGAGCGAGGAGAGCCTCCTCATGGTCGAGGGTCGGGCGTCGGAGATCTCCGAGGCCGAGCTGGTCGAGCTCTTCGCGTTCGCCCACGAGGGGATCCGCTCGATCATCGAGCTGCAGAAGAAGATGATCGAGGCCGTCGGCCGGCCCAAGAGGCCGTATGTCAGGCCGGAGATCCCGGCCCCCCTTCGGGAGGCGCTGGCCGAGGCCTACGGCGCGCGGGTGCGCGAGGTCGTTTCGATTCCCGGCAAGGAGCAGCGGGAGGAAGCGATGGCGGAGCTGAAGGCCGGAGCCATCGAGCGCTTCGCCCCCGACTATCCGGGAGCGGAGAAGCGGATCCGCGGCTTCCTGGAGTCGATCGAGCGCGATCATCTGCGCAGCATGATCCTCGATGAGGGAAAGCGCGCCGACGGTAGGAGGCCCGACGAGATCCGCCCGATCCGTTGCGAGGTGGGAGTGCTGCCCCGCACGCACGGCTCGGCGCTCTTCACCCGGGGCCAGACGCAGGCCCTCGTGGTCACGACCCTGGGGACCTCCACCGACGAGCAGAAGATCGAGGAGCTGATGGGGCAGTCCTGGAAGACCTTCATCCTGCACTACAACTTCCCGCCCTTCAGCGTGGGGGAGGTCCGGCCGAACCGCGGGCCCGGCAGGCGCGAGGTCGGGCACGGGGCGCTGGCCGAACGCGGTCTGACGGCGATCGTTCCTTCCAACGAGTCGTTCCCCTACACGATCCGCGTCGTCTCCGACATCCTCGAATCGAACGGGTCCTCCTCGATGGCATCTGTCTGCGGCGGAAGCCTCGCCTTGATGGACGCAGGCGTCCCGGTCAAGGGTCCGGTGGCCGGAATCGCGATGGGTCTCGTCTCCGACGGGTCCAGGGCGGTCGTCCTCTCCGATATCCTCGGCATCGAGGATCACCTGGGCGACATGGACTTCAAGGTCACCGGCACGGCGGACGGCATCACGGCGATCCAGATGGACAACAAGGTCGGGGGGCTCACGCTGGCGGTGCTGGAGCAAGCGCTCGAGCAAGCCCGCAAGGGACGGCTCCACATACTCGAGATCATGAACCAGACGCTGCCCAAGTCGCGGGAGGAGATCTCGCAGTACGCGCCGCGCATCCTGGTCATCCAGATCGATCCCGACAAGATCCGCGACGTGATCGGGCCGGGCGGGAAGATGATCAAGAAGATCACCGAAGACACGGGCGCGACGATCGATATCGAGGACACCGGCCAGATCAAGATCGCTTGCATCGACGCGGCCGAGGCGCAACGCGCGGTCGACATCATCCGCAGTCTCACCGAGGATCCGGAGATCGGCCGGATCTACAGGGGAAAGGTGAAGAGGATCGTCAACTTCGGCGCCTTCGTGGAGATCCTCCCGGGCCGCGACGGCTTGATCCACATATCCGAGCTCGAGAACCACCGGGTCGCGCGCGTCGAGGACGTCGTCAAGGAAGGCGATCTCGTTCTCGTGAAGGTGATCGGAGTCGACGAGGAAGGGAAGATCCGCCTCTCGCGCAGGGCGGCCCTCCCCGCCGTGGCCGGGAAGGCATAGTCCCGCGCGGGACAAGCGGGACAGCGGTCCACCGGAGAAGCCGCGTGCGGTTCATACGCAAGCTGGATCGAATACGCCCAAACGAGACGGTCCGCAAGGCGATTCTACCCGGCGGGCTCACGATCCTCGTCGAGGAAGTGCCCCAGGTCCACAGCCTCACCCTCGGGGTGTGGATCCGGACGGGGTCGCGCGACGAGCCGGCCGATCTGTCCGGGATCTCCCACTTCATCGAGCACATGGTCTTCAAGGGAACGCGCAGCCGGAGCGCGCTCCAGATCGCCAAGAAGATGGAGGCGGTGGGCGGCCAGCTCGACGCCTTCACGTCGCGCGAGCAGACCTGCTACTACGCCCGCGTGTTCGACGAACACCTCGACATCGCCATGGAGACGATGGGCGATCTGCTCCTGAATCCCCTCTTCAGCAGGGATCTGGTGGATCGCGAGCAAGGCGTGATCGCCGAAGAGATCGAGAGCTACGACAACAACCCGGAGGAGCAGGTCCACGATCTCATCTCGGCGGAGATCTGGCCGAATCACCCTCTGGGACGGCCCATCCTGGGTAGCCGCCAGACGATCTCCCGCTTCGGAAGCCGGACTCTGCGTCGCTACCACCAGGAGCGCTACACGGCCCCGAACGTCGTCGTCGCCGCCTCGGGCCACGTCTCGTTCGACAGGGTGATGGAGCTCGCGAGCAGGCATCTCGCCTTCCCCCCCGGCGCCGCCCCCAACGGCCGCTTTCCCCTGACTCGCTTTCGTTCGCGCGCGGTGCGCCACGAGAAGGACGTGAGCCAGGTCTCCCTCTGCCTCGCGGGGCGGGGCCCCTCCTACCACGACGAGGACCGGCACGCGCTGGCGGTCGTCAACATGATCCTGGGGGCGGGCGTCAGCTCGCGCCTGTTTCAGAAGATCAGGGAGGACGAAGGGCTCGCCTACACCGTCTATTCCTTCATGGATGTCCTGCGCGACACAGGACTCTTCGGCATCTACCTGGGAGTCGCGCCGGAGAAGGCGCGAACCGTTCTGGCGCTCGCCTGCCGGGAGATCGCCAAGCTCAAGAGGGGAGGGATCCGCCGCTGGGAGCTCGAGAGCGCCAAGGCCCAGCTCCTGATGTCCCACCTCCTGAGCTACGAGTCCACCTACGAGAGGATGAACCGGATCGCCATCAATGAGATCTGCTACGGGCGCCAGTCCTCTCTCGAGAGCGTGATCGAGCGCGTGCAGGCGATCGATCGGGACGAGGTGGAGGCGGCGCTCGATCGATATCTCAGGCCGCGGCGGTTCGGTCTGATCACCTTGGGGCCTGCGGGCAAGGACTACCCGGGTGAAGGCGACTGGGACTTCTGACGGCCGCGGGAGTCGCGGTCGGGGCGCCGCCGGGAAGGGCGTCTCGATCGGCGTGCAGCGCCTGCGCCCCCTGGCCCTGCTGCCGGTGCGGATGTCGGCCGGCGCCTCGGGGTGGGATCTCTCCGCCTGCCTCGAATCCCCCCTGAGTCTCGAACCAGGACGCTGGGCCGTTGTACCAACAGGGATTGCCCTCGGGCTGCCGATGGGATATGAGGCGCAGGTGAGGGCGCGCAGCGGCCTGGCGGCCCGCTGCGGGATCGGCCTGTTGAACGCGCCCGGGACGGTCGACTCCGACTACAGGGGGGAGATCTGCGTGATCCTGATGAACTGGGGCCCGGAGAGATTCGAGATCAAACACGGAGATCGCATCGCGCAGCTGGTCTTCATGAAGACGGCGCCCGTTCGTCTGGCATGGATCGGGCAGGTGGATGAGACCGATCGCGGGGCGGGCGGTTTCGGGCACACCGGCATCGGGCGCGGGACTCGGAAGAGCCCGTGATCCCGCATCTGGCCCTGTCCGTGGGGATGATCCTCCTGGCCGCCGCCCCCGGCGCGGGGGATGCCGGCGCGGCGGGAGATCCTCGCGAGAAGCTCTCGACCGACAGCCTCCTCATCCTCCTCGGCGACCAGCCGCGCTCGCCAGGCTTGAGAGACCTCGCGCAGAGGGACCCGCGTCGGTCCGCCCGGGAGGCAGCCGCCGGGCACGAGGCGATCCGGATCGGCGAGAAGCTCACCTTCTCGGTTCGCTACGGGATGATCAGGGCGGGAGAGGCGACCATGGAGGTCGCGGACACGACGAGCGCCTTCGGCCATCCCTGCTACCACGTCGTCTCCCGGGCGCGCAGCAACAGCGTCTTCGACACGATCTACAAGGTGCGGGACGTGGTCGAGACCTGGATGGACAGGGAGCGCCTCTTCAGCCGGCGGTTTCGGAAGTCGCTGCGCGAGGGGAGCTACCGCGCCACACAGGATGTGGAGATGGACCAGGAGAACGGATTCGCCCGCTACCAGGATGGCCGGGTGTTCGAGCTGGTCCGCGGCGCGCACGATGTCCTCTCCGGCTTCTACTACGTTCGCACGCTCGACCTCGAAGTCGGCCAGGAGATCTGGCTGGAGAGCCACGCCGATCGGAAGAACTACCCCCTGAAGGTGCTCGTCATGGGCCGGGAGAGGATCGACTCTCCCGTCGGGGAGTTCGATTGCCTCAAGCTCGAGCCGATGCTCCGCACCCCGGGGCTCTTCAAGCACGAGGGGAAGCTGACGATCTGGCTGACCGACGACGAGAGGAAGATGCCGATCCTCATGAAGAGCAAGGTGCCGGTCGTCGGATCGATCAGTGTCGTCCTCACGAGCTACGAGAGGCCCCGATGAGCCGCTATCCGGAGCTCGATCTGCGACGCGTGCGCTCTCACTCGATGAAGGAGCGGCGGAGCCTTGTCGCGGCGCCGGCCTTCTACCGTCCGCCCGCAGGATCGTCGAGCTTCCGGTCCTTCTGGGACTCCCTGCCCGAGATCCTCGGCGCGGCCGACCTCAAGGCAGTCGCTCGCGCGATGCTCGCCTCCCGCGAGAAGGGGCGCCCCGTCATCGCTCTGTGCGGGGCGCACGTGCTGAAGACCGGGCTGGGGCCGGGGCTGATCCGCCTGATCGAGCGCGGCATCCTGACCGGCGTGGCCACCCATGGCGCGGGAGCGATCCACGACGCCGAGCTCGGCCTCTGGGGCCGGACCTCGGAGGATGTGGCCGAGGGGCTGCATCGAGGCCGATTCGGGATGGTCCGGGAGACCGCCGACTTCGTGAACGCGGCCGCCCGGCAGGCATGCGAACGGGGGGAAGGGATGGGCGAGGCGCTCGGGCGAGCGCTTCTCTCGGCCGATCGCGGCACGAGGCGGCGGAGCGTCCTGGCGGCGGCCTACGCCGCGGGCGCGCCGGCGACCGTCCATGTCGCCATCGGGACCGATGTCGTGCACCAGCATCCATCCTTCGACGGCGCGGCGGCGGGCGAGTCCTCGGCGAGGGACTTCCGCATCCTGGCGGCGCAGCTCTTCAGGATCCCAGGCGGGACGGTGCTCAATCTCGGCTCGGCGGTCCTGCTGCCGGAAGTCTTTCTCAAGGCCTTCTCGGTCGCTCGGAACCTGGGCGGCTCGGCCAGGGGAATGACCACTGCGACCTTCGATTTCATGAAGCAGTACCGGGCGATGGAGAACGTCGTCCGGCGGCCGACCCTGGGCGTGGGTCGCGGGTATTATCTCGTCGGACATCACGAAATACTCTTGCCCCTGCTTTTCCATGCCTGTCTGACCGGCGCGGGTCGCGCGAGCGGTTCGCGCCGGCCGGCGAGAGACAAACCCTTGAAGGGCAAGACTGTAACGGCCGATAGAACCCGCGACAAGGGTGATCGACGCCTCTGACGTCGTTGACGCTTGGAGCGGCGGGTGTTATGGTGCCTAGTGCTCCAGCATGGAAGCGGCCGGCGCGCGTGGGGGGACCGGCGGCGATCCCAAAGATAGGAGAACGTGCGCGTTCGAGCGTCAGTTCCCAAGGAAGGGATGGAGTTGCGACATCTCCTCGCGATGGTCCTCGCGGTCGCGGCCGCGGCACCTCTGCTTGCGGGCTGCGGCGGATCGAGGCCCCCGGCGCCTGTTCCGTATACTTCCCCCGCGCCCGAGACCTCCGCGATCGAGCCGGAGATCGATGCCTACAAGATCCTCGTCCACGACGAGCTGACCACTGTCGTGATCGGGCACCCGGAGCTCTCCGGCCCGGCCAGGGTCCTTCCGGACGGAACGATGACGGTTCCCGGGGTCGGCTCCCTCTACGTCCTCGGCCTGTCGGTCGGGGAGGCGACCGAGAAGGTCAACGAGGCGATCGCGACCCTCGTCCGTTTCCCCCAGGCGACCGTCAGCGTGACCAACTACGGGGAGAGGCGGATCTTCGTGATGGGAGAGGTCACGATCCCCGGCGATCACGCCTTCCATCGCGAGATGACGGCGATGGCGGCGATCGCCCAGGCGGGGGGATTCAACGATCAGGCCAAGCGGAGCAGCGTCGTGGTCCTGCGCCGGACGGGGGCAGCAGACGCGGCCGCCTTCCGCCTGGACGCGCGCTCGATCCTCGACGGGAAGGATCTCGCGCAGGACATCAAGCTCCGCCCCTTCGACATCGTCTACGTGCCGAAGACCTTCATCGCGAGCCTCGATGTGCTCGTCAACCAGTACTTCGCGCGACTGACTCCGCCCTTCACGCTGTATCTGGAAGGATGGAACTCCTTCCACGCGGACGACACGAACATCAGGTTCGTCGCGAGGTAGGGGAGGAGGCATGAGCGAGGGACTCCGGCGGGAGAGGGAGACGACACTGCGCGACGTCGCGGCGATCATCTTCCGTCGCAAGGGGATCTTGCTGACGATCCTCTTCGCGGCTCTGGCCGGGATCGTCTGGGTCAACGCCAGGACCCCGTCGACCTACCTCTCGACCGCGCGTCTTCTCATCAGCCGCGGCGAGCCGGAGAGCGTCTACTCGTCGCGCTACAGGGTCCTCTCGTGGGAGGAGGAGCTCAACTCCGAGATCGAAGTGATCGGCAGCGCCGCCCTGGGCGAGCGGACGCAGAAGATCCTCAAGCAGACCGGGGCGGTCGACTCCCGCGGCCTGCCGGTGCGGTTCGAGGCGACCCGTGTCTCCACGACGACGACGGGGAAATCGAGCGTCCTGATCGTCAGCTACAGGGGTGTCGATCCGGTCGAGGCGCGGGAGGCCCTTCGCGCCCTCACGCGCGCCTACATCGACTGGCGCGCCGAGGAGAAGTCCCTGCCTGTCGTCGACGGTTTCTTCCAGGAGGAGCTTGAGAGCCTCCGCGACCGCCTCGCGGAGTGGGAGCAGCGACGCGCCGATTTCATGACGGAAGAGGGGATCGTCAACATCTCGGGGGAGCGGGAGAGCCTGCTGCGCCAGAAGGAGGACATCTCCTTCCAGCTCTCCCAAGCGAGGGTGCGCCTCTCGGACTTCAACGCGCGACTCGAGGCGATCCGCGCCTTGATTCAGGACCGGCGGGCCGGCTCGGACATAGAGATCTCCGGCATCGGAGACGCCGAGTACAGCGACGACCAGCTGCTGCTCAACCTGCGCCGGGAGCTGACGACGCGGCGGGCCGAGTACCTGGAGAAGCGCGGCAGCTTCACCGACGAGCATCCGGAGGTCAAGGCGGCGAAGGAAGTCGTGACGGAGCTCGAGCTGGAGTTCGATCACGAGATGAGCAACTACGCCCGCCTCCTGGAGGCCAGGATCGACGTGGCGCAGGCGCGCGTCAACTCCCTGGTCGCCACCCTTCGGGCGCTCGATGAGCAGACCTACGGCCTGCCCGACAAGGAGGCGCGCCTCTCGCAGTACGACCGGATCATCGAGGCCCTGCGGAAAGACTACTCGACGATGGTCGAGAGGCAGGTCACCGCGAAGGCCGAGAATACGGGGAGACCGGAGTGGAAGGTCATCCTTCTGCAATCGGCCAGCGAGGGGGCCAAGGAGCGGACCCGCGACTATGTCCGCTTCACGCTGATCCCCCTCTTCGGGCTCCTGATCGGGCTCGCCTTCGCCTTCATCATCGACGGACTCGATCACTCCTTGAAGGACCCGGCCGAGACGGAGCACCACCTCGGCCTTCCGGTCCTCGGGTCGATCTCGAGGATCCGCTAGAGGCACGCCATGTACGAAGCGCACTTTGGATTCCGGGAGCCGCCCTTCCAGATCACGCCCGATCCACGTTTCCTGTTCCTGACGCGATCGCACCGAGACGCGCTGGCCTACCTCACGCGCGGGATCGCGGAGCGCAAGGGGATCCTGGTCCTGACCGGAGAGGTCGGCGTCGGCAAGACCCTGATGGTCCGCACCCTGATCGATCGTCTCCCGCCGGGGGTCGAGACCGCGGTCGTCATGAACGCGCGCCTGAGCTTCAAGCACCTGCTCTACCTGGCGCTGCTCGACTTCGGGATCCAGCCCAGGGCGCGGACCAAGGTCGAGCTGCTCCTGGCGCTGCAGGAGTTTCTCCTCAACCTCGGCCGCAGGGACGGCACGGCCCTCTTGATCGTGGACGAGGCGCAGACGCTGTCGACGAGGAGCCTCGAGGAGTTCCGGCTCCTCTCGAACCTGGAGACGAGCACGCAGAAGATGTTCCAGATCCTCCTCGTGGGGCAGCCGGAGCTGAAGGCGACCCTGAGCCTTCACTCCCTGCGCCAGTTGAGGCAGCGGATTCCCGGCATCTGCGACGTATCCTCGCTTCCGCCCGACAGCGTCGCCGAGTACGTCGAGCACCGTCTGAACGTCGCCGGCGGAGGGCGTGTCAGCGGCCTCTTCAGCCCGGAGGCGCTGGAGCAGGTGGCCCGCTTCTCCAAGGGGATTCCCCGCCTGGTCAATCAGGCGTGCGATCGCTCCCTCATGGTCGGCTACGCATCCGGGGCCGATCGGATCGAACGGGAGCATGTCCAGGAGGCGGTGCGCGGTCTGGAAGACGGCTATCTCGCCCCGCACGCCGCGGCGATCGAAAGCATCGGGACCTAGGGGCGCGATGAGCAACATCTTCGACGCGCTGAAGCGGAGAGAGAGACGAAGGGAGGCCGCCCCCGCGGAGGGCGCGATCCCGCTCGATCCTGTCGACCGCGCAGAGGTCGAGCCCGCCGCCCCCCTCAATTTCAGGATCTCCCGCGAGCTGCAGCGGCTCAGGGATCGGGTCGATGTCGAACTCCCCAGGACGCGCCGCCGCGTTCTGGCCGTGGCGGCGGCCGTGGCGGGCGAGGGGGCATCGACCGTTTGCCTGCAGCTTGCCCGGAGCATGAGCACTGAGGGACAGGGGAAGGTCCTCCTGATCGATGCCGACCTCGATCGCGCGGCCCTCACCCTGACCGGCGCCATCCATGCGGCGGAGGGGCGCCCCGGGCTGCTCGATGTCCTCGCTGGATCGGTCGAGCTCTCCAAGGCCGTGCTCTCGACGGACGAGCCGGACCTCCACTTCCTTCCCTCAGGGGGCGATGGCCTCTCGACGGCGGGACAGGGCAGGGAGAGGGCGACGATCCCGATCGAGGCGATGAACGACTTCCTGGATGACATGAGCAGGGTCTACCGGGTCGTCCTGGTCGATTGCCCGTCGATCCTCGAGCATCCGGACTCGCCCGCCCTTGCGGGGCTGACCGACGGGGTTCTGCTCGTCGTCCGCGCGAACCGTACCCGGAGGGAGATCGTGCAGAGGGCGCTGCTCCTCATGCGCGGGGCCCGCTGCCCCGTCCTGGGCATCGTCCTGAACCAGAGGCGCTACCCGATTCCAGAGTTCATCTACCGGCGGCTCTAGGGGCCGACCACCCATCCCGGAACCGGTGGCCACGCCCGCGCCAGATCGGATTCGCATCGGATTCCCCGCGCCGTCCGTCTTGAGCCGCCAGGACTGGGTCGCCGAGCGGGCGGCCGAGGCGCTGCCGGTCATCACCCAGGTCCTCCTGGAAGAAGCGCGGGGACACGATCCCCTGCTTGTTTTCCTCGCGGGAAGCGGGGTCCACGGAGAGCTCTGCGGGATCGTCGATCCGACCGGCGCGAGGCGCTTTCTCTCCGATCTGGATGTCGGGCTGCTCACCGAGCGAAGGATTCCCAGGGATCTCCGCGAGAGGATCGCGGCACGGCTCGTCCGCTCGAGCGCCGAAGGGCCGCAGCCGCGCGTCGGGTACTTCTGCCGCGAGGACAGGGGCAAGCAGTCTCCGACTCTGGGCCTGGTCGAGGCGGCGCGCTGCGGCTACGTCCTCTCAGGCGATCCGGGCCTGTTCGCCGCGCTCGAGATGCCGCTCCCGCGACAGATCCCCGCGTGGGAGGGCAGGCGGCTGCTCTGCAATCGAGCGATCGAGTGGTTGTCCGATTCAAGGCCCGAGAAGGGACGTCTCTCCGGCGTCTACGCCGCGGCCAAGCTTCACGCCGACGCCGCGGCCGTGATCCTGCTCGCGCGCGGCATCTACTCCGGCGGCGGCTACGACACGAGGACGCGCGCGCTCGGAGGGATCGATCTTGATGCCGGTCTCCGCTCTCGGATCGAGGCCTGGACGCGCTGGCGCCTTCTTCCCTCATGGTCCGGCGTCCCGGGGGGAGGGAGCCTCGATGAGCTCGCCGGCTCCGAGGCCCTCCGCCTGGATCTCGTCGAGACCCTGCGCAAGACGATGCAGGAGGCTGCGGGGTCCGACTCGGCCGGGCGCTTCTTGAACGGTTCGCCCGCGAGGGGCCGCGCCTGGGGGCGCGCCTGGAAGAGATGGCTCGCGCTGCACCCCCGGGCGCTTCTCGGCCTGCGGCCGGGCGCGCTGCGCCGGACGCCGCGCGTGCTCTTGTGGGAAGCGACCCTCCACTTCCTCCTTGGGCGCGATGAGGATGCCGCCGCCGTCATGGGCCGGCTCCTCGGAACCCGCGCGACGACCCGCCTGGCATCGGCTACCTTCATCTCAGGGATCGGGCGGGCCATGGACAGAGAGGGGGTCGATGGATGAGCGGCGCGGAGCGAAGGGACCTGTCCCTCGTCTTCCTGATCGACGCCCTGGGGCACGAGATCGTCGGCAAGGGAGGGTTCCTGGACGGGATGGTCCGCGGGGAGCGCCCCGTTGTCAGGACGATCCTCGGCTACTCCTCGGGCGCGCTGCCGAGTCTCTTCACGGGCCTGCCGCCGAATCGGCATGGACACTGGAGCATGTACAGGCGCGCGTCCGGCAAATCGGTCTTCAGCAAGTACTCTCGCTTGCTGAGGCTCGTGGGCCGGCTTCCGCGCGGGCAGTGGCGCGCCCGCAGGTGGCTCGCCCGCAGACTCCGTCGCGACGGCGTCACCGGCTACTTCTCTCTCTATGAGATTCCCCTGCGGATGCTCCCGGAGTTCGATCTCTGCGCGCGGAGGAACTACTACCTGCCGGGCGGGTTCGATGGGGCCCGAAGCCTCTTCGATCATCTGGCCCAGGCGGAAATCCGGCACAGAGTCTGGGACTGGACGGTCCCGGAAGAGCGGGCCTTCGATGAGATGCGGGAAGCCGCGGCGGCCGGGAAGGAGGACTTCCTCTTTCTCTACACGGGCAGCCTGGACGGGACGATGCACACGCACGGTCCTGCTTCCGCCGCCGCGAGGAGATGGCTCGAGGCCTGCGAGGGGAAGATCACGGCCATCGTGGACGCGGCGCGCGTCGCGGGACGCAGGACCCGGCTGCGCGTCTTCGGGGACCATGGGATGGCCCCCGTGCGAAGGCATGTCGATCTGATGTCCCTGCTGGAACTGGCGCCCGTTCGCGAGCGGCGCGGGACGATGGCTTTCCTCGACAGCACGATGGCGCGCTTCTGGTTCGAGTCGGACGCCGCGCGGAGGGTTCTTGCGGAGCGCCTCTCCGCATGCGAAGGAGGGCGCTTCCTCTCCGATGAGGAGATGAGAGAGCACGGGATCGATTTTCCGGATCGCTCTTACGGTGAAATGGTCTGGCTCTGCGATCCGGGCGCCGTGATCCTGCCGAGCCACATGGGATCCTCCCCGCTGCTCGGGATGCACGGATACGATCCCGATGATCCCCACTCCCACACGACGCTTCTCGCCGACCCGCCGCCGGACCGGTTCCCCACCTCGATCCTCGAGATCGCGCCTCTTCTCCTCTCGGAGCTGGGCGTGAGGATGGAGGTCTCGTGAAACGCCGCTGGGTCGTGATCCTGGGGATCGTCCTGAGCGCCCTCTTCCTCCACCTGGCGGCGCGCGGGGCGAAGCTCGATCGAATGATCGAGAGCCTCAAGCATGCCCAGTACATCTACATGATCCCATGCGCTCTGCTGACGCTCCTGGCCTTCTGGATCCGCGCGTTGCGGTGGAGGTTCCTCCTCCACGCCGTCGGGCCGATCCCGCAGGGGACTCTCTACTCCGCGACGATGATCGGCTTTCTGGCGAACAACATCCTCCCTGCGCGGCTGGGCGAGCTCGTCCGCGCGCACGTCGTGGGGACGCGGGCGGGGATCAGCCGCAGCGCGGCGCTGGCCAGCATCGTCGTCGAGAGGATCTTCGACCTGTTCACCCTCCTCGCCCTCTTTGCGGTGGGAGTTCTGGTCGCGCGCTTCCCCGGGGGACTGGGGACGGTCGCGCTGATCGGCCTCATGATCGGCCTCATCACGCTGATCCTCCTGATGATCTGGAACCGGCATCCGAAGTTCTTCCTCGAGCGTCTGCTGCGCCTGACTCCGGCCCGCCTCCGGGCAAGGGTCGAGCGCCTCGGCGTGGGCTTCCGCGAGGGGCTCGGAGTCTTCAACAAGACCTCCTACATCTTCGCCGTGGGGCTTCTCTCGATCGCGATGTGGGCCTCGATCGTCGTCGTGATCTGGCTCTGTTTCATCTCCCTCTCGATCGAGGTCCCGCAGCCCCAGGGATCCCTCGTGGCGCTCGTCGTCATCTCGCTCGTCACGATGGTGCCGAGCGCTCCCGGTTTCGTCGGCACCCTGCAGGGAGGGGGGACGGCCGCGCTTCTCGTCTTCGGCGTGCCCAAGGAGCTGGGCCTCACATTCTCGATCATCTACCACGCGACGCAGTGGTTCCCCACGAACATCGTCGGGGCCTTCTATCTCCTGCGCGAGGGGCTGAGCCTCGGGCAGCTGAGCAGGCTTGCCGTGCAGCAGGACGGGGCGGGAGCCGCCGGACGGAGGGGCGAGGGCGATGGCCCATAGATCCTCGGCCCCCCCCTATCCGACTCGGACGATTCGCGACTGGATCGTGAGCCCCTGGATCTACATCGTCCTGGCGGCCGTCCTGGGGCTTCTGGCCGCGCAGATCGTCGCGGGTCAGATCGCGGCTCGCTGGGTGAAGGCGCTGATCGGGCTGATCTTCGTCTTCGCCCTCTTCAAGCTCCCCCTCTATGGGGTCGTGGCCCTCTTCCTCGTCGCCTTCCCCTTTCCGACCTACATCTTCCTCGGAAACACCAACATCATCTTCGTCCTCTTCATGCTGATCGCCTGGGCGATCAAGGTGCGGCTGGGAAAGGAGCCCGCCCCCCCCAAGACCTACCTCGACTACGCGGCCTGGGCCTACATCGGGGTCCACTTGATCTCGTTCCTGAATGTCGACACTTCGTCGAGCCTGACGAACGGGATCCTGCAGGTCGAGTTCCTCGCGGGGGCGGTCGGCCTCTACTTCCTCGTCTCCAAGCTCCTGAGGACCGAACGCCAGCTGAAGATCGCCTTCCTCGCCCTCGCCTTCACGTCCCTCCTGGTCTCGATCACGGGCGTGATGGAGTACTTTCTGCCGGCGGTCAAACTGATCCCCGACTGGTTCATCGCCGCGGGCCCCGCGGGGAAGCGGTTCGAGGAGGGAGGGCGGGTCGGCGGGATCTTCCGCGCCCACTCGCTGCTCGCCGACTTCTGCGCGATCCTCTTCACGCTCCAGGTCTATCTCTACCTCCGCTCGCGCAACAGGATCGCGAAACTCTTCTTCCTCCTGTTGATGGCGGCGAGCGTCTTCCAGATCTTCCTGACCGCGAACCGCGGGGGATTCCTGATCTGGATCTTCGCGATCCTCTATCTCCTCTGGCTCGGACGGGGGGCGATCACGCTCCGCAAGGTGGTCATCGCGCTTCCCCTCCTCCTCGCGGGCGGCGTGCTCGTCGAGATCGTGACGGCCCGCTACGGGAGGATCATCACCCTCTTCTGGCGGCTGGCCACGACGCAGCTCGAGCGCGGAGTTCCGGAGACGCGCGTGCATGTCTGGCGGCGTGTCCTGGAGGAGATCCCGCAGCACGTCTGGATCGGGCACGGGCCGTTCTACGACCTGGCCGGGGGCTTCGGACACTTCGGGAGGCAGTGGCCCCACAGCGCCTACCTGATGTACCTCTGGACGACGGGCGTGCTGGGGCTCGCGGTCTTCCTCTGGATCCTCGGGAAGACGATCGCGAAGAGCTACCCGGGCGGGAAGCTCGACCTGAAGAAGATCTCCTTCGCCCACGGCGCCATGGTGGTGGCGCACGTGCAGGTCATCCAGTTCGCCATGGCGCAGATCCGAGACGAGCACCAGCGGGGCAATGTCTATCCTTACCTGATGTGGGCGCTCTTCGCCCTCGCGGTCGCGGCGAGGAGGATCAAGGAGGAGCAGGAGAGGAGCGCCGCGGCCTTGCCGGGCGAGAGGGACGGGGAAGGTCCGGCCCGGGCCCGAGACCGCGAGGGCGAAGGGATGGCGCTTCCTTCCCGCGGGCCGTGATCCCCGAGATCGAGAGCGGATCCGTCGTCCCTCCTCCGCGCGGCAGACGAAGTCCGGATGCGGCCTACATTCTCGCGGCCGCGCTCTGCCTGCTGCTGGCGCTGCCTATCGCGATGCCGGCGGCGCTTGCCGGCGCGGGTCTCGCGGTCGCCCTCGCCTATCTTCCGGGAGCGCTGGCGGCGGGGCGGCTCGCGCCGGGATGGAGTCGCGCGGGACGGTTCCTACTCGCTCTCGGGCTCTCCGTCTTCCTCGCGGGGGGCGCGGGCTCGCTTCTGCTGATCGCGGGCCTCGACGGCGATCGGGCGGCGAGAGTCCTCCTGGTCCTCCTTGCGCTGCTTTCGATCAGCGCCGGCATTCGCAGGGCCGCCTCGCCGGCCCGCGAGGCGGCGGAGGGGAGCGTCTGGGCCTGCGCCCTGATCTGGGCCGCGGCGATGGGGATCTTCCTCCTGTCGAATCCGGCGCTTCTCTCGCGCTCGGACGGAGCGTTCCACGCGGCGGTCACGCTCCAGATCGCGAACAGGGGGGTTCCCCCGGAGGATCCCTTCTTCGCCGGGCTCCGCCTTCTCTACTTCTGGGGATCGCACGCGTGGGCCGGGCTCTGGATCGCGCTCGACCCCCGAATCCCCGTATGGTTCCCGCTCGTCGTGATGAACCTCGCGGGCGCGATCGCCTGCATGCTCGGTCTGGGTCTCCTCGCGCAGCGACTCGGAGCGCGGAGCGCCGGGGTCCGCGCGAGCGCTCTGGCGGGCGCCCTGGGCTACGCGCCCTTCGCCTGGGCGTGGATCGCGGCGCGCGCCGCCTCCGGAGAGGTCACGGGCCTTGCGGAGGTCGAGCGGCTGGTCCACGGAGGGATCGCCTCGGCACTCGGCGTCATGGGGACGGGGCTGCTGCATCTCTCGATGGTCTTCTTCGGCGGGAAGTTCCTGGTCCTCACCCCATTCGGCCTGGGGCTCGGGATCTTCGGCCTCTTCCTGGTCTCGATGCTCGACTTCCTCGAGAAGCCGACGCTCCGGGGGGGCGTCGTCCTGTCCGCGGCGACCGCATCGGCCCTCTTCACCCACACGGTGGTCGGGTTCTGCTGCCTGGGTCTCGCGGGCGGATGGTGGCTCGCGGGACTCATGCGATTCCTGCTCCGGCGGTCTCCGGTCTTCCGCAGGGCCCGGCTGTGGCTCCCGATCGCCGCGGGATCGGCCCTCGTTCCCCTCGCGCCCTATCTCGCCGCGATCCTCTCCGGGAAGCGAGGCGGGCCGGCGGCGGGACTCTCGCCTCAAGCGATCATGACGCTCGTCTGGGGAGGCGCCCTGCTGGTCCCCATCGCCGTCGTCTGGCTCTGGCGCGGGCGGGAGAGGATCGCGGCGGCGAGGGAGATCCTCGTCCTCTCCCTGCTCCTCGCGATCCCGGCGCTCGCGATCGATCCCTCGGACAACAACCAGAGCAAGTTCTTCAATCTCCTCTTCTTCATGCTCGCCGCGCCGGCGGGGATCGCCTGGAGCGGCCTCGCGCTCCGCCTGCGCGGGGCGAGGAGAGCCGCGCTGGCGGCTCTTCTCTGCTGCGCGACCCTTCCCACAGCGGGGCTTTCCCTTTGGGCCTATGCGTCGGAGCGCGGGGACCGGGCGGAATGGTGGCGCTGGCCGACCGCGCTCGAGTCCGAGGCTGTCGCGTGGGCGGGGAGGGAGACCTCGGCCGACGCGATCTTCATCGATGAGGGGGAGGCGCGGGATCTGCCTGTGCGAGCGGGGAGAAGCACCCTCTGGGGCGGGCGCGCATGGGCGAAAAAGTGGGGGTATCCCGAGCCGGCCCTGCAGGCGAGGGAAGGCGCGGTCCGGGGGGTCGCGCGGCGAAACGGGCCCTCGCCCGAGGCCGCCGCCTTCCTCTCTGGGTTGGACAGGGATGTCGTGCTCCTTGCAAGGCGACGTTCGAGCGGACTTGACCTCTCGCTCTGGGATCGCCTTCCCGAAAGGCCCGATCTCTTCGAGCCGATCTATGGGAACGAGGATGCCGTCCTCTATCGATGGAGGGCGCGGCGTCCCACGGAAGACTGAGGGCGGGCGACACCGATCACGGGTCCGGGTTCCGAAGGTCGCATCCCCTCGCGGCAGGGCAGGCGTCTGGATGCGTACCGGGGACAGGAGGGCCCCGGGATGGCCGGCTTGACCGGCGCGTCCGGACAGCGCTATAATTGCGCTGTCCAAACAGACATCGGCCCCTGACGAGAGGAGGTACGGCCAAGACACCTTGCTAGCGGGATCGACCAGGCCCGAGGCCTGCGAGACTGCATCATCCTGTTGCTATTCAACATCATGGCGACCTGCTCCAGGTGGTCGCGTGCGGTCCGTCGGTGGAGGTCCCGTCGCACGGCAAGGAGTGTTCATCTGTGCTTCGCACGTCGTCGTTTGGACGGCCCAGCAATCCGGTCCGGGGTCCGGAGGCCAACGGGGCTGACGAGAAGGCTGCTGCCCCCCCACCCGCCGAGACCACAGAGCCGCAGAAGCCGGCGCAAGAGCGCGCAGGCGATGTCGCGCCCGGTCCGGATCCTGCGCTGACCGAGATCCCGATCGAGGCCGATCGCACCCTCTATCTTCGCGTGGGGAAGAGGGCGCTCGATCTCGCGATCGGCTGCTTCGCCGGACTCCTCCTGCTTCCTCTCTTCCTCGTCCTTGCCGCCGCGATCAAGCTGGATACTCCCGGTCCCGTGCTCTACCGCTCGGTTCGGGTGGGACGCGCGGGCAGGCCATTCACCTTCTACAAGCTCCGCTCGATGATCCATGGGGCCGAGCAGTACAGGCATCGCCTGAGCCACCTGAACGAGGTGACGGGACCTGTCTTCAAGATCGCAAAGGATCCCCGCATCACGAAGATCGGGCGGTTCCTCCGGCGGACCAGCCTGGACGAGCTTCCCCAGATCCTCAACGTCATCAAAGGGGACATGAGCCTCGTCGGCCCGCGCCCGCCCATCCCCGATGAGGTGAGGCAGTACGAGCCTTGGCAGCTGCGCCGCCTTTCGGTGCGCCCCGGGATCACCTGCCTCTGGCAGATCAGCGGACGGAGCCGGCTTGGGTTCGATGAGTGGATGCGTCTGGACATGGAGTATATCGATCGGCGCGGATTCTCCCTCGACCTGAAGATCCTGTTCCAAACCCTCCCCGCGGTATTGAAGGGCGAAGGCGCCTACTGATCGCGGGAGGTCCGGACTTGGACAAGCCCGCCCCCGAGCCGGGCCGGGCGTGGAGACGCGAACGAAAGAGATGATGGAAGGTCGCACGATCGGGTTCTCGACGAGGGGCGCCGTGCTCGCGGCCACCCTCTTGGGTCTGCTCCTGCGCCTGTGGGGCCTCGGGAGGCAATCGATCTGGGTCGATGAGCACATCACGCTCAAGTTCGCCGGGTTCGAGCGGCCGCTGACGGCCGATGCGCTCATCGTGAATCTGCAGGGTCCCTTCCACGCGCTGCTTCTGAACCTCTTCTGCGGCCTGTTCGGATGGGGGGAGTTCGCCGCGCGCCTGCCGCAAGCGATCGTCTCGGCGGCCACGGTCCCGCTTCTCTACGCGGTCGCGCGACGGCCCTTCGGAGAGAGGACGGCCCTGCTCGGCGCGTTCCTCCTCGCGGTCAATCCGTTCCACATCTGGTACGCGCAGGAGATCCGCAACTACGCCCTGATGATCTTCTTCGTGGTCCTCTCGCTGGGCGCCGTCCTTCGGTTGGAGGCGGCGGGGCGGCCGCGGAGTTCGATCCTTCCCCTGGCAGCGGTGTGGACGGGGGGGCTCTTGAGCAACCTCGGCTTCTTCTTTCAGATGGTCGCATCCGGCCTCTGGGGACTGATCCGGTTCCGCCGGCGGGGCCCCGCGCTCGCCGCCCTCTTCCTGGCGGGGGGGTTCACGCTGATCGCGACACTTCCGTGGACCGCGCAGTTCTATCAGAAGAAGGTCTCGCCCTCGCACCTGCTCCGCCTGGAGGCCGTGCCCAGCTCCGAGAGGGTGCGCGGCGACGCGAGCGCGCCGCTCGCGGGGATCCCCTACGCGATCTACTCCTACGCGGTCGGCTTCAGTTTTGGTCCCTCGATCCGCGAGCTGCGCGAGGAGGCTTCCTTCGTGACCGTTCGCCGGCACGCGCCCGCCGTCGCGGCGACGATCTTGCTCTTCGGGGCGCCGCTCGCGATGGGGTTGATTCGGTGGGCGCGGGGAGACGCGGCGCGCAAGCTCTGGCTCCTGGCCCTTCTCATGCCGCTGCTCCTCGCCTTCCTGGCCGCGACCCGGAACGTGAAGGTGTTCAATCCCCGCTACGCGTCCGCGGCCCTGCCCGCCTTCGTCATCCTCATCGCCGAAGGCCTCTTCGCCCTCGGCATCCGGAGGGCGGGAGGGGCCTTCCTGGCCTCGATACTCCTGGTGAGCGGCATCAGCATCGCCCAGCTTCGGACCGACAGGCGCTACTGGAAGGAGGACGCGCGCGCGACCGCGGCGCTCCTGCGGGAGAACGTCCGCGAGGGAGATCTGATCTTCATGGTCGGGGTCTGGGATCCGATCACCCGCTATTACTGGACCGAGCTGCGCGATCATCCATCGATCCGGCGCTACTCGCCTCCCTTCCGAGTCGATCCGAACGCGACTCCGGACGAGGCCGATCGCGCCCTCTCCGCGATCGGCGGCGCCCGCCGGACCTTCGTCGTCTTCTACCGGGACGACTTCATGGATCCGCGCGGTCTCTGGGAGGCCTTCCTCCACGAGAGATTCGATGTCGGTCGCCGATGGGACTTTCCCGGCTCCCGCGTCTGGGAGATCGCCGGGGAGAAGCGGCCATGAGCGCCAAGAAGATCGAGGTGACGCTCTACAGCGACGCGGCCTACTACGGAGGCGCCGAGGCCTACCTGTCGCTCCTCTCGCGCCACCTCGACCGGGATCGCGTGCGCCTCTCGGCGATCCTTCCGGATCGCCCGGCCGTCGGGCGCCTCGAGAGCGAGCTCGCCCGCGCCGGCGTCGCGATCCGGAGGCACAGGCGACTCGGCTTCCGATGGTGGGATGCCTTCGGCCGCCTGAGGGACGACCTGCAGGCGATTGGCGGAGAGGTCCTCCACATCAACCTGCCCAGCACCTATGACGCGGGCTTGAGCTCCGTCGCCTTCGCGGCCCGGATGAGCGGCTACAGGCGCGTCGTCGCGACCGAGCATCTTCCGATGATCAAGCGGCGCTACCGGCGCTTCCCGGCCAAGTTCCTCTTCAGCGAGGCGGTCGATCTCTTCCTCGTCCCCGCGCAGGCGTCGCGGGAGTCGCTGGTCCGCCTGCACATGATGCCCTTCGAGAAGACGCGTGTGGTCCCCCTCGGCGTCGAGGAGCCGCCGGATGTGCCGGCCGAGGTCGAGCAGGAGATCCGCCGCGAGACCGACACGCCGCGCGGCACGCTCACGCTCGGGGTGGTCGGGTCGCTCATCCCGCGCAAGGGGCAGCGGGACCTGCTGGAGGCCCTCGCCATCCTCGCGCGCGAGGATGGGATGGCCAATGGGGAGATCCGCCTCTGGGTGATCGGGGAAGGGGAGGAGCGCCCGGCTCTCGAGGAGAGGGCGCGCGAGCTGGGGCTGGGAGCGGCCGTCCGCTTCCTCGGACCGCGCCCGGGCGCCGCCGGCCTCATGAGGCTCCTCGATCTCCTCGTCGTTCCATCCCTGGTCGAGACGACGCCGTTCGTGGTCCTCGAGGCGATGGCCGCCTCGCGCCCCGTCGTGGCGACAAGGATCTTCGGCATCCCCGAGATGGTCGTCGACGGCCTCACGGGGTCTCTCGTCGCGCCGTCGGATCCACCGGATCTCGCGCGGGCCTTGCGGCCGCTGCTCCGCGATCCGGAACTGCGCAGGGAGATGGGCCTCGCCGGCCGCGATCGCTACGCGGCCCTCTTCACCGCCGATCGGATGGCCCGGGAGACGGAGATCGCTTACCGGGGCGGCGAAAGGGACGAGCCATGACCGTCCTTCTCGTCAACAAGTTCCACTACCTGAAGGGGGGAGCGGAGCGCTACTACCTCGATCTCGGCGACTTCCTGTCCGCAGGGGGAGACAGTGTCGTCCACCTCTCGATGCGCCATCCGTCCAACAGGCCGGCCGGGCCTGAGGATGTCTTCGTCTCGGAAGTCGACTACCGGGCGAGGCTCGGGCTCGCGGAGCGGATCGGTCACGGGCTGAGGAGCATCTACAACCGGGAGGCGTCCCGGCTCGCGCACGAGGTCGTCCGTCGATCGAGGCCCGATGTGGCCCATCTCCACAATGTCTATCACCAGCTTTCCCCTTCGGTGATCCGGGCCCTCGACTCGGACGGCGTGCCGATCGTGCAGACGATCCATGACTACAAGCTGGTCTGCCCCGCCTATCTCCTCCTGGTGGACGGCCAGGTCTGCGAGAGGTGCAAGGGGGGGCGGTTCCACGAGGCCTACAGGCATCGCTGTCTTCTCGAGTCCCGCGCGGCGAGCGCGGTCGGGATGGTCGAGGCCTACCTCCACCGGTGGATGCGCACCTACGAGAAGGTGCGCCTCTTCCTCTGTCCGAGCCGCTTCATAGAGGAGAAGCTCGCGGCCTTCGGGATCCGGAGGGAGCGGCTCGAGCACCTTCCCTACTTCCTGCCCATCGATCGATACGCTCCCGCCGCGGCCACGGAGGGCTACTACGTCTATGCCGGCAGGCTTTCGCGCGAGAAGGGGATCGGGACCCTCCTCGAGGCGCACGCCCGATTGCCGCGGGGCAGGCTCCCCCTCCGGATCCTCGGGGAGGGGCCGATGCGCGAATCGCTCGAGATCCGGCGTGTCGAGCTGGGTCTCGATGATGTGACCTTCGAGGGGTTCCAGCAGGCGGAGCAGCTGAAGCGGATCGTCGCCGCGTCCCTCTTCGTCACGGTCCCGAGCGAGTGGTACGAGAACTACCCCTACGCGATCCTCGAGACCTTCGCCCTCGGGCGCCCCGTTCTGGGAACGAGGATCGGCGGGATCCCGGAGCTCGTGCGCGACGGCGAGACCGGTCTGACGGCGCCCGCCGGCGACCCGGCGGCTCTCGCGGAGGGGCTCGCCGCGATGATGGCCCTTCCATCCCGCGCGCACGAGATGGGGCGCGCCGCGCGCGCCTGGGTCGGCGCGAATCTGGCCCCCGAGGCCCACCTGGAGCGGCTCCGCGCGATCTATGAGAGGGTCGGCCGATGAGGATCGCGATGGTGGGCCAGAAGGGGATTCCCGCCACCTACGGGGGGATCGAGCGGCACGTCGAGGAGATCGGCGCGCGCCTGGTCGAGCGCGGCCACGAGGTGACGATCTACTCGCGCTTCCACTACACGAAGGTGGGTGGAACCCACCGGGGGATGCGGATCCGGAAGCTCCCGAGCCTGAACACGAAGCACCTCGACACGATCACCCACTGCCTCGCCTCGACGGTCGATGCGCTGCTCCAGAAGTACGACATCGTCCACTACCATGCACTGGGTCCGAGCGTCTTCGCGGGACTGCCCCATCTGCGCCACTCACGCACCGTCGTGACGGTCCATGGCCTCGACTGGCAGCGCGGGAAGTGGGGGAAGCTCGCCGCCTGGTTCCTGAGGCAATGCGAGCGCCCCGCGATCCTCTTCCCGAATCGAACGATCGTGGTCTCCAGGCAACTCAAGGACTACTTCCTCGAGAACTACGGGATCGACACGGCAGTGATCCCGAACGGAGTCAATCCGGGAGTCCAGCGGCCTCCCAACAAGATCCGGCGCTTCGGCCTCGACCAGCGGCGCTACGTCCTCTTCGTGGGACGCCTGGTTCCCGAGAAGGGCTGTCACATGCTCCTCGAGGCGTTCCGGAAAGTGAACAGCGACGCCTTGCTCGTGATGGCCGGCGGAAGCTCCTTCTCCGACGGGTACGTCGACACGCTCGATCGGATTCGAGACGGTGACGAGCGGATCCGGATGCTGGGGTACGTCTACGGCGACGTCCTCGACGAGCTCTGGAGCAACGCCTATCTCGTGGTCCAGCCCTCCTTCCTCGAGGGGCTGTCGATCTCTCTGATGGAGGCGATGAGCCACGGCAAGTGCATCCTGGCGAGCGACATTCCCGAGAACCTCGAGGTCGTGGAGGATTGCGCGGTCACCTTCCGGACGCAGGACATGGAGGACTTGCGGGCGAAGCTGCAGTACCTTCTGGACGATCCGATCGAGGTGGAGCGGGTCGCCAGGGGATGCAAGACCTACGCGCGCGACAGGTTCAGCTGGTCGCGCGTCGTGGAGGCGACCGAAGCGGTCTACCGCGATGTCCTGTCCCGGCCCAACATTCCGGCGCAGCGGACGCGAACAAGACCGGGGCGCGGGGAGCCGGCGCGAGGGTCGCCCTGATCTAGTTCTTGCAGGAAGGATCGTCGGAGTGAAGAATCGGATCTCATGAATCTGCACGCGGTCATTCTGGCCGGAGGGAGGGGGGAGAGGTTCTGGCCCCTCTCGCGGCGCGAGCGGCCCAAGCAGCTCCTCGCGCTCTTCGGCGACAGGAGCCTGCTCCGGCTGACCGTCGATCGCCTGGAGGGATGGATTCCCCCGGAGAGGCGCTGGGTCGTCGCCCCCGCCTACCTGATGCGAGAGATCCGGGAGCAGACAACCCTCGCGGCCGAACGGTGCGTCGAGGAATCGGTCACCCGAAACACGGCCGCCGCGATCGGCGCGGCCGCGCTCCTGATCGAGGCGGTCGATCCCGCGGGACTGATGCTCGTGCTTCCCTCCGACCACTGGATGCCCGATGCCCGGGCGTTCCGCGAGGATGTCGAGAGAGCCGCGAGAGTCGCCCGCGAGCGCGGGGGCTTGCATCTCTTCGGGATCCCGCCGAGCCGCCCGGAGACGGGATTCGGCTACATCGAAGAGGGGCCGGCGCTCGCGGGCCACGACGGCGTCCACGAAGTGGTCCGCTTCCACGAGAAGCCCGATCGCGGGCAGGCGCTCGCGTACGCGGCGCGGCCCGACATGCTGTGGAACTCGGGGATCTTCCTCTGGGCGCCGGGCGCCATCCTCGAGGCGATCAAGGACGCGCTCCCTTCGACGGCGGATCCTGTCGAGCGCCTTCGGCGGTCGCTCGCGCGGGAGGGGCCGTCGATAGGTCCGGACTCGAGGCGGGCGCTCGCGGGTTTCTTCGAGGACGCGCCCTCCACGTCGATCGACCACGCCGTCCTCGAGAGGCACGGGGAACGGTATGTGACGCGCGCCCGCTTCCGCTGGAGCGATCTCGGGAGCTGGCTATCGTGGGGCGAGCAGCGAAGCGCCGACTCCGCGGGAAACCGCGTCCAGGGAGCGGTTCTCGCGCGCGATGCGGCCGATTGCGTTCTCTACTCGGCCGATGGCGGGCTCCTCGCGCTCCTCGGCGCGCGCGACTTGGTCGTCGTGCGCCTGAACGATGTCACGCTCGTCTGCCCGCGCGAGCGGGCGCAGGATCTCAAGAGTCTCCTGAGAGACGCGGAGAGTCGCGGTGATCTCGAGAAGTACCTGTAGACCGGTCGCGGTGGTTCTCGTCATGGCCGGCCTCGCGGCGGCCGGTCTTGCGGCGGTGTCCGGGTGCGGCAAGGGGGGCAAGGCGGCGCCGCCCGTCCCCGTCGTGACGGAGCGAGCGCCGGATCGAGAGGAGCGGAAGCTGGGCGGCGGCCAGGAGCGCGAGGAGACGCTCCGCGTTCCTGGACAGGATCGCCTGCTGCCTTCCCAGGATCCGCGCAATCAGCCAAGGGAAGCGGCGGCCCCGGACGCCGGCGCGGGTTCCGCCGCGGGGACCGAAGTCACGCTGACGCCTCAGCCGCCCGCGACGGCCGCTTCCGCGGAAAGCTCCGCCGGATCGCTCGCCCCGCCCCAGGTGCCGCGCGGCGAAGTCCGCTACCGCGTGCAGCTCATGGCCACGCTGCGGGCGGGGGCGGCGTACGAGCTTCACGCGGAGCTGAAGGAGATCCTTGACCTGCCGGTCTACGTGGAGTTCGAGCAGGGGCTCCACAAGCTCCGCGTGGGGGACTTCCGCGCGCGGGGAGAGGCGGACGACGCGCGCAGGAGATTGGTCGGCCTGGGTTACGCGGACGCCTTCGTCGTCGAGTTCCGAGGCCCGTGATGGACGCGCCGATGCGGATCGTCCTCGTGGAGGACGGAGGGTGGAGAGGCCTTCGTCCTCTCACATGGCTTCGCCCCGCGGGAGATCTTCTGGTGGGAGGGCGGACGAACGCCGAGCGATGGGAGGAGCCGGACTCGCGGCCGGTGAGCGTCCTCTGCCGTCCGGAGATCGCGTCGCTCGACCCGAAGCGACGATGCGCCGGGATCCCGGCGGAG
>VGJL01000004.1 GCA_016867495.1 Candidatus Eisenbacteria bacterium
CCCTCGGCCCGGAGACAGGCTCGAGCTCCTCCTCCGTCTCGAGGGGCGCGACTACATCGATCGGGAGTCGGGGATACCTTCCTCGATCGAGCGCGCGGTCCAGGCGCGCTACGAGCTTCGGGAGAGGGCCGCGGCGCGTCCCTATCTCGAGCAGAGGATCGAATGGCAGGACTACGACAGATCCTCGGGGATCTTCCAGGACAGCAGGAGCTGGGGCGGCGAGATTGGAATCGACCTGCTGGCCGGCCGGTTCGGCGGGCGGGCCGCGCGCGGGGGGCGGGACTCGGGACCCGAGTGGAGAACGCGTCTGGCCGTGTCCTTCGATCTCCAGACCCCGGATGACGACTCTTCGGACAGCCTCTCCGCCGGGGCAGACTACGGAGAATACGGAGGGATCCTGGGGATCGTGCGGGAGGGAGGCGAGCGCTTCTGGCTCGACCTGTCCATCGGGGCGGGACGCAGGGACTACGCACGAGGCGGGGGGACGACCCTGGCGTTCGAGGGATTGAACTTCAGTCTCGCGACGACCGACTACGACTACGTCCGGGCGTCGCTGATCGCGCAGTGGACGCCGATCGCCCGGATCGAGCAGGAGATCTTCGTGCAGTGGGACGAGGAAGTCCATGACGCGAAAGAGGACGACTTCCGCCTCTGGATCGTCAGCTACTCCATCGCCCGCCGCTTCTGAGACGCCCGAGCGCGCAGACGCCCAAACTCGTCTGGCATGACGCCTTCCTCGGTCCTAAGCTATGCGCGTCTCATGCGGAGGTCCGTGCCGGGGGTCCATGATGGCCAGAAGAAAGCGCTCGCTCTTCCACAACGCCGGGATCAAGCTCCTCGCCCTCATCATGGCGCTGGCCGTCTACATCCACGTCTTCTCCGCTCAAGATCGCGAGATGGTCCTTCGCGTTCCGCTCCAGATCGCTCCGATTCCCGGGGACCTCGCCTTGACGGGGGAAGTGCCCGCGGTGGCCCGGATCCGCGTGCGCGCCTCGGGCAAGGATCTGCTCAAGCTGCGCACGCGGCGCTTCCCTCTCAGGGTCGCCCTCGAGTCGCCCCGCGTGGGCGCGCTCCAGCGGCCGCTCTTCGGCTCCGACGTCGTGCTGCCCCACGGCGTCAAGGCCGCGCGGATCGAGGTGCTCGAGCCGGATCTGCTTCATCTTCAGATCGAGAAGAGCAGGACGCGCCAGCTTCCGATCGCGGTCCGCCTGGAGGGCGAGCTTCCCTCCGATCGCGCGATGGTCCGCCGCCCGGTTCCCGAGCCGGCGGCGGTGCGGGCGACAGGGCCGGAGTCGATCCTGGCCGCGCTCGATTCGCTCCACACGGCCCCTCTCTCCGTCGAGGGTTGGCGCGGCGACACCGAGAAGGATGTCCGGCTCGCGCCGCCGAGCGGGATTTCCGTGGAACCCGGTTCCATCCGACTCCTGATCGAGATCGAGGAGCGGGAGGAACGGATGGTCGGCCCGCTGGGGATCAGGATCGATGCGATTGCCCCGGCCAGAGCGGCCTCCATCGATCCCGAGTCGGTCATGGTCTTCTTGAGCGGGGCCGTCTCCGTCGTGAAACAGGTCGACCCGCATGCCCTCGATGTCGTTGCCAGGGTGCGGCGCCCGGTTCCCCACGCGCAGAAGGTTCCACTGGCCGCCGCCCTCTCCCGCCAGGCCTCCCCCGTCCTCATGCGGATCCGGTGCAGGCCCGACAGCGCCGTCGTCGTCCTTCAGAGATAGGGGGAGGGGAGAGGCCGCGGCGGACTCCGGCCGGGCAAACCACGAATCAGATGCAGGTTACTGATTGGGGGCGCGCTTTTTCGCCTTGACACCCCTGGGGGCCGTTGCTAGCTTGCAGTCGCTTGCAGTTCAGCAACTCCGCATGTTCGTTGAGCTTATCTGCGCGAATGGCCTGCGGGCGAAGGAAGGGAAGATCCTTAGGAGGGATGCAGATGACAAAGGCTGACCTCGTCGACGAGATCGCCGATCGCACCGGTCTTACGAAGAAGGATGTGGCGGAGACGGTGGACGAGTTCCTCGAGGCCGTCTCGCGCGCCCTCGTCCAGGGCAAGCACATCGAGATCAGAGGATTCGGCACCTTCAAGGTGAAGGATCGCCGTCCTCGGATCGCCCGCAATCCGCGAACGGGCGCGCAAGTCCAGGTGCCCCCGCGAAAGGTGCCGGTCTTCAAGGTCTCCAAGGAGCTGAAGGACAAGGTCGCCGGCCCGTCCCAGTAGTCCCGTGGGTCGCGAGAGGGCTGGGGGCGGCAGCGGCCCAACCAGCCTGAAGAGGGACCCGGGACACGGTGCCGGCCCGGGCACGCTTTTTCTCATCGCCACGCCTATCGGCAATCTGGAGGACATCACCCTTCGGGCCCTGCGCGTTCTCCAGGAAGTGGACTGGATCGCCGCCGAGGACACGCGGCGCACAGCGATCCTCCTGCGCCGCCACGGCATCGACTGCCGCCTCTTCTCCCATCACGCGCACTCCGAGCATCGAAGCGCGCCGGGGCTCGTCTCGAGACTCATGGCGGGAGAGAGCGGCGCCCTCGTCACCGACGCCGGGACGCCGGCGATCTCCGATCCCGGCTTCCATCTCGCCCGCGCGGCCAGGCGGGCGGGGATCCGCGTCGAGGTGATTCCTGGGCCCTCGGCGATCCTCGCAGCCCTTCTTGCGAGCGGGCTTCCCGCCGACCGCTTCGCGTTCTGGGGATATCCTCCCCCGCGGGAGGGGGCGCGGAGGCGGTTCATCGAGTCCGCCATGAGCCAGGGCTGCACGATCGTTGTCTTCGAGGCGCCCCATCGCGTTCTACGATGCATGGAGGCGATCGCCGCGATCGATCCGGAAAGGGAGGTCGCGATCTGCCGCGAGATGACAAAGAAGTTCGAGCAGATCGATCGGGGCGCCGCGCGCGATCTCCTTGAACGCGCGGGCAGAGGCCCTCAGCGAGGGGAGTTCACTCTCGTGATCGCCGCCGGACGGACGAAGGGCGGCACAACCGCGGCGGACGCGGACGCCGGATCGGGCGGCGATGCGGGATCGTCCACGCCAGACGCGGAGCGGAGGAGATAGGATGGGCGGCTCCATCAAGAGCAGCGTGCGCGCGATGGCGGCCCCCCTCGGAGCCGTCCTGGCGAGAGCCGGCGTGTCGGCCAACGGCGTCACCCTCGCGGGGCTCGTCCTGGCCGGCATCACCGGCGCGATGCTGGCCGGCGGCCGATGGGGATTGGGCCTGCTCTTCTTCCTCGCGAGCTCCCTCTGCGACCTCCTCGACGGGGCCGTCGCGCGCGCCCGCGGCGCGAGCGGCTCCCCGCTGGGCGCGGCCCTCGACTCGACGGCCGATCGGTACGGCGAGGCGCTCGTCCTGGGCGGCGTCCTGATCGACGCGCATCTCCGGAGCGGGGCGGGGGAGATCTACACTTGGATCTGGGTCCTTGCGCTGACGGGATCGTTCCTGACGTCCTATGTCCGCGCGCGCGCGGAGGGGCTCGGCCTTCGATGCGAGGTCGGACTGATGGAGCGGCCCGCGCGTCTCGCCCTGATCGGGATCCTCTGTCTCATCGGTCCGCGGGCCGGCATCTGGACGCTCACCCTGCTCGCCCTGGGAGGCCACATCACTTTCGTTCAGAGGCTGCTGCACGTGCGCCGCGAGTCGATGCGGCCGGCCCGCGATCGGGAGGGACATTGAAGGCGTCGCGGCGCTCCGCGAATCTCCCCCGCTTGAGGAATCTCCCCGGGCTCTTTCTTACATTCGAGGGAATCGAGGGATCGGGGAAGTCGACGCAGGTCGAGATGCTCGCCGCGAGGCTCCTCGCGGACGGATGGACCGTGCGCGTCGTGCGCGAGCCCGGCGGGACCGCCCTTGGAGAGGATCTCAGGCGCACGCTTCTTGCGCAGGCGGAGGAGCCGATCGATTCGAGGGCGGAGCTGCTCCTCTATCTGGCCTCGCGCGCCCAGCTCGTGGAGCGGATCGCCATCCCGGCCTTGCGGAGTGGGGCTCTCGTCCTTGCGGATCGTTTCGGCGACGCCTCGGTCGCCTATCAGGGCGCGGGGAGGGGACTCGGCGAGGCGCGCGTGCGCTCGCTCGTCCGCTTCGCGACCGGCGGCCTGGTTCCGGACCGCACCTACCTGCTCGACCTTCCGCCCGAGGAGGGCCTGCCGCGAGCGCGCGCCCGGGGCGCTCTCGATCGCCTCGAGGGCGAGGACATCCGGTTCCACAGGGCTGTTCGCCGCTCCTACCGGGGGATCGCCTCCCGCGAGCCCTCCCGCGTTCTCCTGCTCGACGGCAGGGTCCCCGCGGACCGGATCGCCGAGCGGATTCTTCGCGACGCCCGCTCTCTCCTTCCTTTTCTCCGCCGATCCGATCTGTGATCCTGAAGAGGGAAGGACTCCGTCCGCCGGCTGCGCTCGATTGGACTTGACTGGATCCGACCCTCGCGGGAGGTGCCCCCATGCGTGCCTATCTGGATCTCTGGACCGGCCTGTCAGGCGACATGATGGTCGGCGCCCTCTTGGACGCGGGCTGGAGCGAGGAGCAGATGCGCTCGACCTTCTCCTCCCTCGGCCTCCCCGAGGCGAGGATCGAGGTCGAGGCCCGTTCCCAGCGGGGGATCCGGGGCCTCGGGATCCGCGTGGAGACTGCGGATGAGCCGCCCGAGCGCTCCTTCGCCGACATACGCCGGATCATCGGCACCTCGCGTCTCGATGCCGGGGTGCGCGAGCGCAGCCTGCGGCTCCTGCATCGCCTGGCGGTCGTGGAGGGGCGGATCCACGGCGTGGACCCCGAGGAGGTCCACTTCCATGAGCTCGGCGGCGTCGACTCGATCGCCGACATCGTCCTTTCTGTCGCGGGTCTGGAAGGGCTCGGCATCGAGCATCTGGCCTGTGGGAGCGTCCCTCTGAGCCGCGGGGAAGTCTCGACCGACCACGGCCTGCTCCCCGTCCCCGCCCCCGCGACGCTGGCGCTCCTCGAGGGGCTGCCGGTCCGGTGGCTGCCGATCGAGGGAGAGTGGCTCACCCCCACCGGGGCGCTTCTCCTCTCCGGGTTGGTCAATTCGTTCGGTCCGCCCGCCGACATGGTCCTGCGCCGGATCGGGATCGGCGCGGGCACGAGGCGATCGGAGGATCGCGCGAACATCGTCCGCATCCTGGTGGGCGATCCCGCCGAGCCGTCCCTGGGAGGAGAGGGGGGAGCCTGCGGCGAGGAGCGACTGGGCTGGGTCTCGATCCTCGAGACGAATCTTGACGATCAGGATCCTCGCCAGGTCGAGGAGGTCGCCCGGCGGCTCGAGGAGGCGGGGGCCCTCGATGTCCTCAGGATCAGCGCCCTCATGAAGAAGGGGCGAGCGGGGACCCTGCTGACGGTCCTGTGCGATCCGTCGAAGGAGGCTGAGCTGGGAGACCTGCTTCTGACACAGAGCACGACGCTGGGGATCAGAATCCGCAGGGAGCCCAGGAGGGAGCTCCAACGGTGGATATCGGTGGTCGAGACGGAGTACGGGAGCGTCCGCCTCAAGTGGAGCCGGCCCGGAGGGCGTCCGCGAGCGGTGGCGGAGTTCGAGGATCTCCGCGCGAGGGCCCGCGCCGCGAACGTGCCGGTCTGGGTCGTCGAGCGGGCCGCCCTCGGGGCCGCGCAGGCCGCCCCTCCGTTTCCGGATGCCCCCCAACTGTTTTCCGACTGAGCAGTTGACACCCCGCGCGTCCGTTCCTATACTGTTGGCAGGCTGACCTACCAGACTGGGCTTTGAGGACATCGCGGAACTGGCTTCTGAGGCGAGAAGGGTCCCCCATCCGATTGCTTGCGGAGTTCGGCTGTCTGAGGCCGGCTCCCGGGAGATGTATAGCTAAATCGCTCACGGCGGGACTGTTCGCGTGTTCCGCCCGGCAAGGGTTCGAGGCTGTTGAGTCTGTCGCGCTTGCCCTGGTTGGGAGGGCCGGTGCAGACGAGCGAGGGAGGTGATGCGGATCCCAACTGCCGCGCCCGGGGATGCGCGGCGGCTCGAGCCGTCCATGCGAGAGAGCGGCGGCGGCGAGATCTCGATCCCCCGATCCGTACGGATAGTCACTTGGATTGGTCGCCGCGAGGGACCGGCAACAAGGGCTGCAGCATGGAGCCGGAAGTCCCCCCGGAGGACCCAAAAGAGAGACGGAGGCTCGTTATCATGAGGATGACTCTTCCCATCCTGATCGGGCTCTTGATTGTGACGGCGGCCGTCGCGGTCGCCGACAACCCGGGTCAGCAGGCTCTGAAGTATGAGCTGGGACTGATGCCTGGGCAGCTTCACAACGATCTCATGATCAGGGACAATGCAGGAATGAGGGCCGACACCACCTGGTGGGGCGGCCACACATGGATCTCCGGGGAGTACTACGCGTCTCCCTACCTGAACGCCAGGGTGGACGCGGTCTACAGCTTCGATCGCGGCACCGGGCCGAACAACCCGCCCGCCCCCTACATCCACAACGGCCAGGGATGGAAGGCCGTCGACCTGACGGCCAACTCGGTCCAGTACTGGCGGGTGATCGACGAGAACTTGGACCTTGGCGAGGGCGTGGTCGCGCCGCTCGTCGCCGGCGTCTACTCCCTCTGGTTCGGCGTGAACCAGCCTGAGGCCGATCAGCTCTGCTGGCAGTGCGGCGCGGGCTACGGCAACGACTACTGCCAGAGGGTGACCTCGCCGAACATCGCCTACAACGGCACGGCCAACATCAGCCTCGAGATGCTCTACTGGAACGACAACGAGGAGTGCTACGACGGGACGACGATCTACCTGAAGCGCGCCGACAGCGTCGAGCTCTCGATGAACCAGCACACGGGCGGCTGCCCCGCGAACCCGGGCTGGGAGACGCAGGGCAAGGGATTCACCGGCCGGATCGGCGTCGACACGCTGACCTGGACCGTCGTTCCCGAGCTGTGGGTCAGCCCCTCCTACGGCACCGCGGAGATCGGCGCGGCCCAGAACATCAACTTCATCATCGAGTTCATCTCTGACGGCGGTCTGTCCAACGAGGACTGCCGCGGCGACTTCCTCCTCGGTGGCTTCGCCTGCGACAATATCGAGTACAAGGTCAACGGCGCCGTGAGCCAGTCGTGGAACTTCGAGGACAACACCTTGCAGGGCTGGACCCGCGGATTCTGCCTCCCGGTCGGCGCCTACGGCGGCATCTGGGACTTGAGCCTCTTCGAGATCCTCGATCCGTGCGCCTGCAGGCTCGAGAACAACATCCTCGCTCTTGCCGTCGAGGAGCAGGGGGAGTGGGTCCACCCCTACGGCCAGCATGTGAACCTGATGGGGCCGATCTGCAACTTCGCCAACACCGATCTCAAGACGATCTTCATGGAGTTCGACATGTACGCGGAGATGCCTCGCGAGAACGGAGTCCTGATCCGTCCGTGCTGGCAGTACTACCCGTACCTGTGCGAGATCACCCAGACGATCCAGTGGTCTCCGATCGTCGGGCAGGACGCCTTCAACTACTTCGGAACCGACCCGGTCTGCTCGACCTGGCGCTACGGCGCGACGACGGTCAACAGCGGAGTCCCTGTTCCGAACAGCGCGGAGCAGGTCATTCCGATCATCGAGCTTCTGGGCAACTGCGACACCTTCGCCATCACGAACTGCAGCGGCGTCACCAACTACACGCCTCTGTTCGACAACATCGTTGTCGGCGTGACGGGTGCAGCGAACGCTCCGTCCATCTCTTCCGACAACGGAACGCTCTTCCAGGACATCGGCAGCATGCCGTCGATCAACTTCGACGTGCGCGCCCCCGGCCCTGCGAACGTGACCGTCGACAAGTGGATGGACAACCAGGCCAAGAGAGACAAGCTCGGAGACTCGCTCTTGATCATCGGCCCGGATCCGGGAACCGACGTCAACAAGCGGTGGAACGCGAAGCTCTGGTGGCGTGTCGCCCGCAGGGGCGCCTTCCAGTCGGATTTCGCCGGCGGCTCGCAGACGGCCTACAAGACCTGGAAGGACAGGGTCGCGGACGGCAAGTTGATCGACCGGCCATACCGTCCGGAGTTCACCTGGGGCCAGATGGACTCGAACCAGGTGGGTGTCATCCCGCAGAAGAACCGGCTCATCTCCCACTTCCGCGAGGACGACGACGACTACGTCGCGCCCGAGTCGAACCCGCTGAACGAGATGCTGCTCGATGACATCTTCTACCCGGGCACCCAGATCCAGTACTTCATCACGGCCAGCTACAACAACTTCCCGAATGAGAGGTACTTCTATCCGGATACGCTGGGCGGCAACTACTTCGAGTTCGAGATCCTCCCTGGTGTGCGCACGGCCAACGTGCCCAACTGCGGCGGCTCGGGCTTCAACTTCTGCGCCTTCCATCCGGCGACGCTCTACATCGACTTCTTCAACCGCGGCAGCCAGTTCTTCATCGAGAACGCCTTGGCCACCCTGCTCAACGACAAGGCTCCGTGCCTGATCGAGGACGGGTGCCCGATTCCCCCCGATCGGAACTGGGACCGCTACGACTACTCCGATGGATCGTCGAACTGGAACGCCCCGTTCGCTCGCGGCCTTGTGGCCGGCAGCACCAACGGGATGACGCTGAACCAGATCCTGGGTTACAGGACGATCATCGGCAACACGGGGACCTACAGCGAGGGAGCCACGCAGGAAGAGGACTATCTCCTCTTCGATCAGTGGCTGACGGAGCCGAACTGCGGCGCGAATCAGAACTCGCAGCTCTTCGTCTACAACGGAGACAAGTGCGGCGAGATCCTGATGGCGCTGCCGACCTTCGGCGTGCCGTTCCTCAACAACACGCTCGGCGCCCAGCTGCTCTGCGACGCGTTCAACGGCTACACGACCGACCCGGAGTGCGCGCCCGAGGACAACTCCTACTGCTTGCAGCTGCTTCCGGTCGGTGGCGGGCCGTTCGGCACGATCGTGGCTGTCGACGCCTATGGCAGCTACTGCCCGAACCTGTACGGATTCAACGTCTACACTCCGATCAACGGAGGCGTGGGCAACAGAGTCTATACGGGCGAGGACGGCGGCAAGAGCATGCAGTACGAGCAGGTCGTCCGCACGTCGGGGCCTGACTACAACACGCACAAGTACAAGACGGTCATCGACGGCGTGAGCTGGCACCACATGACGCTGCGGGATCCCCTCGGCACGGGAGAAGGCAAGTGTCCGAGGGACACGCCCGATATCGTCGCCGGGTCTCTCGCCGAGATCCAGGCGGCCATGTGCTGGGGCCACAACATCACCGACCCCAACAACTACCGGCAGCTGCCGCGCCTGACGAGCGCCAAGGACCTCGGGCAGTGCCAGGCCACCTGGTCGCTCCCGGCCGGCGTGGATGACGCGGCTCAGGGCTCCTTCGTCAACCGTCTCTTCCAGAACCAGCCCAACCCGTTCAACCCGAGGACGTTGATCAGCTTCAGCCTGGCCCAGAGCGGCCCGGTTGATATCTCGGTCTTCGACGTGAACGGAAGGCTCGTCCGGAAGCTGGTGGACGGCACGAAGGAGGCCGGCCCTCACTCTGTCTACTGGGACGGCACGAACGACCAGGGTCACCGGGTCGGCTCGGGCGTCTACTGGAGCCAGATGAAGGTGGGTTCCTGGGCTTCCACCAAGAAGCTGCTCTACGTGAAGTAGGAATCGCGCCCTATCGAGGGCTCGGATCCGCGGAGGCCTCCGGCGAAAGCCGGGGGCCTCTCTGCGGCTGGTCGCGCGTTGACAATCTGGCGCGGGGCATCTAGCGTCGCGACTCATGACAGGATGTGGTCGAGCGGGGGCGATGATCTTCGCGGTTCTCTTTCTGGCCGCGGCCGGCAAGTCGGCCGCCGATCCGAGGGAGGCCGCCGTCGGCTCCGCGATCGCCCGCGCTTCCGCCTGGCTCGACGGCGTGCAAGTCGCGCCCTTTCTCTATGGGGCCACCTCTTTCCGCCTCTTCGCCATGGAGATCGAGGCCCGCCACCGCCTCTGGCTCGCGGCGCGAGGGGAGTCCTCCCGGAAAAGCGAACTGGATCAGCAGATCAGGGGCCGCCTTGCGCAGGCGCTCGACGCCGAGAAGCTCCGCGAGGTTCTGACGGGAGAGGACGGAGCCCTCTGTTTCACGGAGATGGCCGTGCTCGCCAAGCGGTGCCGCGACCACGGCCTCGATCCGGCCCCGTTCGGATCGGCCCTGGACGCCAACCTCGATCGCCTGAGGGCGGATGTGGATCGGCTCCCTCCGTCCCTCCAGGTTCTTCACGCGGTTTACCTCCCGGCGGCCGGGATCGATCTCGGTCTCGATGCCGCGCAACTGCGCAGGAAGGGGATGATCGCGGGCCGACCGGCCGAGGCCGATCTCACGCTCGCGGAGATCTACTACCTGACGCACGAGATCTTCGCCCACACCGACTATGGCGCCCTCCCTCTCACGGGTTTCTCGGAAGGGGAGGAACGCTTCCTCAGCCGCGCCCTCTCTTTCTTCGCGATCGTTTACGGCTCCGTGAACAATCTCGACATCCTCTCGGAGATACTGATCTGCATGGCCTCGGCGGGCCTCGCGGATGGCTGGGCTTACGAAGAGGGGATCCGGGTGCTCGTGGAGCGCCAGAATCAGGACGGGAGCTTCGGTGGCCCGGATCCGAGGAGTCTGGGCCGCCCCCTGCTGCCCACCGACTTCCTGCACGCCACCATGAACGGGCTGGGGTGCCTTCTCCTCGATTCCGCCGGCCGCCGAGGCCCCTGAAGAACCGGCCAGGGCCGGGGTTGACACCCCTTCCCGGAGGGCCCTACCATGGGCATCGGCAGGGGGTTGGTCTTGGGGCTTGGGGGTGGTATGTCCGCTCGCCGTGTGCCTACCGGCGCTCGAATAGTTCAGACGATCCAGTTCGGCCTTTCGATGGGCGTGGTCCTCGCCTCGCTCTGGGGTCTTCTTGGCGGCTGCCGCGAGCAATCCACGGTTCCGATCGACCGGAATCTGGCGCCGGAGACCTTTCTGACGTCCGCTCCGGGGGACAGCCAGACCGCCTTCTATCGGGTGGCCCTGCACTGGGCCGGCGTGGACCGGGACGGGACCGTTTCACAGTTCGATGTCGCAGTCACCGACTCCCTCCCCGGCGAAGAGATCCTCTGGCGGAGGACGGCCAGAAGCGACAGCCTTGTCGTCTTCCGAGTGGAGGAGACGAGGGAGGTTCTCGGCCATCGGTTCTACGTCCGCGCTGTCGACAACGAGGGTAGGGTCGATCCGACGCCCGCGTGGATTTTCTTCGGATCCCGAAACAACGTCGCGCCCGAGGTCGACTGGCTTCGAGCGATCGCCTATGAGCCGATCTCCGGGGCGACGAAGGGCCTGACCTCGGAGAACCAGAACTCTCCCACCGACACGATCCCGACGGGGTGGGGCGTGAGGTTCGCGTGGGACGGGAGCGACGGCGATGTGGCCGTGGCGCCGGACGGGCGGATCATCCAGGTGGGGCGTGTCGACCGCTACTTCCACCGCATGCTGCCGGTAGAGTCCGGCTACCTGCCGCCCGGCGGGAGCCTCGCCGACACCGCGGCGGAGTATCCCCCCGACTTCTTCCTGAGAATCCCGAAGGGGAATGTCTATGTGATGCAGGTCAAGGCGATGGACGACGGCGGCCTGACGGGAAGCGGCGCCATCACTCGGTCCTTCGTCTGGAATCGAGACCCTATCACGCGGATCCAGAGATGCGCCTCGCCAGGAAGCGACTATGAGCGCACCTGTTTCACGTCGAGGGGACAGACCTTCTTTTCGGGAGATACCTTGCCGTTGGGGAGACTGAACGATGATCTGCCGAGCCTCTCAACGACCGCGACCGCCTTCGATCCGGACCCGATCGACGGCGACTCGTCGGTCGCCTCGATGGAATGGCGATCGGGGTCGGGGGCAGTCTTCTCGTCCTGGTTGGAGTACGAGGGTGGAGGAGCGCCCATCGAACTCTCGGGCCTGAGAACGGGCGACTACATCATGATGGTCCGCGCGGTCGACCGGCTGGACCGGCTGGAAGGGACTCCGGACAGCCTCCGCTTCTCGGTGAACCTGAAGCCGGTCTTCGTGCTGGAACGCGACGGCTTCAGCCAGACGCCCCGCAACGGCGATGTGTTCCGCCTCTCGGATCTGGCGCAAGGCCTCGCCTGCCGCTTCCTGGTGGAGAACCCCGATGGCGATCCCGCCGAGAAGATCGGCTACGGCATCCGCTTCGAGACTCCGCTGGAGCGGGAGGCCTCCAACTCCTTCGAGCAGGTGCTGAACCCCGATGTGGCCTACGACATCACGAACGCGAAGCCGCGGGGCGGACAGAGGGAGTTCATCGTCGGAGACTACAAGCTCTTCGTCGAGGCGAAGGACAACGCCCAGGCCGGAGGGGACACGCGGGGGGGCAGGGCGAATCGGCGCGAAGTCCGCTTCCGAGTGATTCCTGATTGACGCGGTCACGGGGTCGGTACAGAGGAGATCCTCCCATGAAGCAGCGATGGCTGTTGGTCCCGATTCTTCTGGCGTGCGCGGGGTGTCTGCTCATCCCCGATGACCAGGAGACCGGCACGCGCGTGCCGAACATCCGCCCTCTGGTCAGGATCACCGCCGGCGCCGCAACCGCCGACTCAGCGGGCGTGGACTACAAGGTCAACTTCCAGTGGCGGGGAGCGGATCAGGATGGCATGGTGATCCGCTTCCAGTACGCGACCGACGACACGACGACCGAGGCGGCCTGGACCGACACGACCGCTTTCGGCGCCCTTCTGAGATTCCCTGCCGGGCAAAAGGACCCCAGGGATGTCGCCCAGACGTTCTCGGACTGGCACACCTTCTACATCCGCGCCGTCGACAACGAGTATGCCGTCAGCTCCATCGACAAGAGGCAGTTCAACGCCCGGACGATCGCCCCTCTGACGAGGATCACGTTCCCGAGGCTGGCGGCCGCGTCGGGGAACCTGGTGCGCACGTTCAACGTCGAGTGGGAGGGGGAGGATCTCGACAGCTCCGCCCCCGAGAAGACGCCCGCCCACTACGAGTACAAGCTGATCAAGCTGGCCTCCGGGTTCATCGAAGACGCGGCCATCGTCGACTCGCTCCTGCTCAGGCCCAACGCCTTCCTGGACACCCTGAGGGCCGGGGACAAGACTCGATGGATCCGCGTCAGCGGCGAGCAGAGGGAGCTTCTCCTGAGGGACCTTCCCCTCACCCAATCGAGCGAGGTCTTCGTCTTCTCGATCCGCGCCGTCGACGAGGCCGGGGCGGTCGAACCGGTGCTCGAGCGCGGCGAGAACTGGATCATCTTCCATGTCCAGGACATCCGCAGCCAACCCTATGTGACCGTGACGGAGCGTTCGCTCGGTAGGCACGTGTTCCCCAGGGACGGCGAGGTCTGGTACATCGAGGTTCCCAGCGACACTCCGGTCCGGTTCCGATGGTCGGGAGACGCGGACTACTACGGAAGCAAGGCCGGGGATGTGAACTACGGGATGGATGTGCCGGACCCGCAGGATGACAGGTACCGCGATCCCAGGGGAATCGGCGGCTGGATAGGGTGGGGGAAGTACACGGGCGTCGTCACGCCGCTCATCTTCCCGGCGACCGAGAGCGGCCAGCAGCACGTCTTCTACATCCGCATGATGGATGCCGGGGGTTTGAGAAGCTCGGAGAGGCTGTGCACGATCGTCATGACGGTCGTCGCCTTCACCTTCTCCCGTCCCGCGCTTCTGGTCGACGACGCGAAGGTGGCATACGGTCTCGGTCCGGTGAACCAGGACGCGGTCCACGACGCCTTCATCGACAAGTTCATCGGCCGCATACGGGACTTCACCGGCGGCGAGCTTGATGTGCGAAGCATGTACGCGCCGAGGGGTCAATACAACGAGGGGCTCAACCCGACGGTGAACCGGGCTCTGAAGTTGAGCGACATGGCGCTCTACTCGACGATCCTCTGGAGCTTCAACTTCGCCGGCGGCGAGACGAGCGGGATCTGGTTCCATGAACGCGAGGCGGCGTCGGGCCAGTCCGGAGACGACAAGAGGATGCTGTCCTCCTACCTTGCCGCCGGGGGGAAGCTCTTCCTATTCGGGGGGCGCCCGATCTCGGCGATCATCAGCCGCGTGCAAGGGGCGGCCGGGGGAGACTACCCCAAGCTACCGCCGCAGGCCGGGGTATCGAACGCGAACTTCACCGAGACCTCCTTCATCTGGCGGTTCCTGCACGTCCGGAACATGGTGGTCGGGATCGATCCTCTCGACTGCACCAACTCCCCCCCGAACGATCACCAGTCCTGGCGCGACGGCCTGACGCGGTGCGTGTCCAGAAACCCCGCCTACCCCGATCTGTACATCGACCCGGCGAAATTCAACGGGGAGGTGCTCTCCGGCTGTGAGATGACCCCCAAGCCCCCCACGGGGGGACTGCGCGACTACGAGGGGATCCTCTTCGACCGCCGGTACTCCCCGTTCTACCCCGAGGCCGGCCTGGACACTCTCTATACGAGCGAGACCTACAACTGGATCGGCGGGCCGCCTTCCTACTGGGGCGGCTCTGTCATCGCGCAGCGGTACGAGTCGACGCAGGTCGATACCCTTCGCGGCAATGCGCAGGGAAGGGTGGTCCTCTTCCTGTTCCAGCCTTACCCGTTCTATGAAGGACCGGCCGTAGACGCTGGAACCGCGGCGATCAACTGGCTCATCAAGGGCCAGGACTACTAGGAAGCCCCGGCGATGTGGGGAGGAGTGGGGATGACGTCTGTTGCACGAGGGTTCGTCGTGGCTTGCATGCCGTTGGTCCTGATCGCCTGCATGGCGGGCGCGCAGAGAGCGTCCTTCTCCGGCCCGCCCGTCCTCGATGACCGCAAGATCAGCTGGAGCTGGACCCCGCTCGAGGGGAAGGACCCGTACTTCCTCGGAAACACGGTGCTCGACTCCCTGAAGACGCTGGCAGGACCCGTGTCCGGCCGGCCCCTCCGGCTGTTGCGGGCGATGTACAACGGAGACAACGTCTGCGGCGTCTATGAAGGGGATGACCGGATCTTCATCTGGAACGCTCTGACCGGAGTCGTCCATGCCACGCTTGGCGCGCCGCCCGATTCCCTCCTCGATCTCGACGTGCACCCCAGCGATCAGCTCCTTGTGGGCGGGATGAGGGACGGAAGGATCGCCTTCTGGAATCTGACGGTGGGAACGACGCCGGAGGTCTACACGGGCCACGAAGGACGCTGCCGGAAGGTCCGCTTCTACGGAGCGGGGAACAACACTCGCGATCAGAGATTCGCGAGCGGCGGGGAGGATCGGAAGCTCAGGATATGGCTCGCGCCCGGAACCCCGAGCGTGGCGATTGACGCGGAGCCGGTCGTGACCCTGGACGGCACCAGCGACGGGGCGACGATCGCGACCGGAGACGGAAACGGCGTCATCAGGATCTACCGCTTCCTGCAGAACCAGTGGACGATCGATCGCCGGATCGACGCGCACCAGGGCGCGGTCACCGCGATTCGCTTCTGCAGGGATCATTCCCGCATGTTCTCCGCGGACGCTCTGGGCAATCTGAAGGGCTGGGAGACTCGGAGTTGGAAGGAGACCTTCGATGTCCAGCTCGATCGGATCGAGAGTCCGGTCATCGGAGTCAGGGATCCCGACGGAGCGCTCGCCTACGCGCTCGACGGCGAGGGTTTTTTCCAGGTCTTCGATGGGGAGGACGGGAAGCCATACCGGAGCAGGGACCTGGTGAGGGAAGGGCGGGCTTACGGCCGCGCGGTCGGCGACCTGGGCCGGCGCGTCTTCGTCGGCCTCGCCGACGGCTCCGTCCGCACCTATCGGGCGGGATTCTGCGCTCCGTCCGGGACCAACCCGGAATGCTTCGGCGGCTACATGGTCTATCGGAGCCCGACGCCCTTCCCGGAGCACGCCGTTCTGCTCCGCAGGTACGGCTTTGGAGACTCGACCTGGAGCTTCGTTGGTCTCGAGCGGTCGTTCGTCGACCCCGACTCGATGATCGCCCGCGGAGGCAATCTGGATGAGCCTCTACCGGGACCGCACAACGGATTGCCCTTCTATTACAGCATCGTCGACTACAAGCTGGTCTACCTCAACGGATCGATCTTCGATGTCGGCAACGACCCCGAGTCGATCCGGGCCGGCTTCTTCCGCGTGGAGCCGCTGGGGGATCCGACCCCCGTGGAGGCCCATCCTTCCGCCTGGAGCGCGCCACCCCTGCTCGACAGAGTGATTGTCGTCCCGAACCCCTACGAGGCGGGGCGCGTGCCCTGGGATGCGCAGCTCGGCGAGCATGTCGACTTCATGAACCTCCCCGGGCGGGCGACGATCAAGCTCTTCACTACTGCCGGAGACCACCTGCGGACCCTCGAGCACGGCGCGGGCGCATTCGGCGAATCGTCGAGCAGGGAGTCCTGGGACCTGCGGAACCATCGCGGCGAGAAGGTTGCGAGCGGCGTCTACATCTACCACATCACGACTCCCGCGAGCAAGGAGGAGGCCCAGGGCTACTTCATCGTGGTCCGCTAGAGCGGGTTGACCACATCTCAGAGGCTCGCTTGGCGCGTCCGCGCGGATGAGCTGTGTCGCGTTCCCAATCGCGACCCAAACCGTCTAAGATGGGCGGATCGCCCTGAATCCCACGAAGACCAGCAGGCAATGTCAGTCGGCAACAGGGGACAATCATGACAGACAAGTACGTGTACCGATTCGGCGGCGGCGCAACCGAGGGTAGCGGAGAGATGCGCGACCTGCTCGGCGGCAAAGGAGCGGGGCTCGCGGAGATGACTGCGGCCGACCTTCCCGTGCCTCCCGGCTTCACGATCGTCACGACCGCCTGCGGGCTCTACGCCGCGGGGAGAGGCAAGCTCCCCCCCGAGGTGGCGGAGCAGCAGGAGGCCGCGCTCAGGTGGCTCGAGGGGCTGCTGGGCCGCGGGCTGGGCGATCCCGAGAATCCGCTGCTCATCTCGGTCCGTTCGGGCGCCAAGTTCTCCATGCCCGGGATGATGGACACGATCCTGAACCTCGGCCTCAATGATCGATCAGTCGAGGGGCTGGCCGCCAGAACCGGGAACAGGAGGTTCGCCTTCGACTCGTACCGCCGGTTTCTCCAGATGTTCGGAAGCGTCGTGCTGGGAGTCGAGAAGGACGCCTTCGAGCATCTCCTCGCGCGCTTCAAGGAAGAGAAGGGCGCCAAGATCGACCTCGATCTGTCGGCCGGCCGTCTCGAGGAAGTCGCGGGCCTCTTCAAGGGGCTGATCCGTGAGCGGACCAGAGACGACTTCCCTCAGGATCCCCGCAAGCAGCTCGACATGGCGCGCGACGCCGTCTTCCGCTCCTGGAACAACGACCGGGCCGTCTTCTACCGCAAGCAGAACGGCATCCCCGACGATCTGGGGACGGCGGTGAACGTTCAGGCGATGGTTTTCGGAAACATGGGCCCGCGCTCGGCGACAGGCGTAGGCTTCACGCGCGATCCGGCGACCGGGGCGGCCGAGTTCTACGGCGAGTATCTGATGAACGCCCAGGGGGAGGATGTCGTCGCCGGGATCCGCACCCCGGAGCCGATCCGCACGCTCGAGGAGCAGCTTCCGGAGAGCTACGCCCAGCTTCGCAGGTTCACCGACCACCTGGAGAAGCACTACCGCGACGTCCAGGACTTCGAGTTCACCGTCGAGGAAGGGAAGCTCTACATGCTTCAGACCCGGCGGGGCCAGAGGACGGCGCAGGCCGCGGTTCGCATCGCCGTCGACATGGTCCGGGAAGGTCTGATCACGAAGGAGGAGGCCCTCATGCGCGTCGAGCCGGCGCAGCTCGACCAGCTCCTCCACCCGCGCATCGACCCGTCGGCGAAGGTTGTGGTTCTCGCGCGCGGGCTGGCTGCCTCGCCCGGAGCGGCCGTCGGATCGATCGTCTTCACCTCCGAGGAGGCGGTCGAGGCCCAGAGGCGGGGCGAGAAGGTCATCCTCGTCCGGTCGGAGACCAATCCGGACGACATCCATGGGATGGACGCCGCGGCGGGAATCCTGACGGCGACCGGAGGGATGACGAGCCACGCGGCGGTGGTCGCGCGCGGCATGGGGAAGTGCTGCGTCGCCGGCTGCTCCGCGCTGCGCATGGATGAGGAAGCCGGATCTCTCGAAATCGGAACGCGCCGGCTCGGGAGGGGGGACACGATCAGTCTGAACGGTTCCACCGGCGAGGTGCTCGACGGCGCGGTGCCGACTCTGGAGGCGGAGGTCGCCGACGAGTTCCGGGTTTTCATGGAATGGGCGGATCAGACGCGGAAGCTCGCCGTGAGGGCGAACGCCGACATCCCGCGGGACGCCCAGCAGGCGCGCAAGTTCGGAGCGCAGGGAATCGGGCTCTGCAGAACGGAGCACATGTTCTTCGCGACCGAGCGTCTCCCTCACGTGCAGCAGATGATCCTCTTCGCGCCGATCGCGAAGCGATTGCAGGCGGAAATGCGCCGCCTCGAGAAGGAAGTCTCCGAGGCCGGATCCGCGAAGGCGGAGACCCAGACGAAGCTCGCCGCGACGAGAAAGGAGCTCGAGGAGCCTCAGAGGAAGCTCGATGAGGCGCTGGCGAAGATCCTCCCCTTGCAGCGCGACGACTTCTACGGCCTGCTCAAGGCTATGGAAGGCCTGCCCGTCACGATCCGCACGCTGGATCCTCCCCTGCACGAGTTCCTGCCGAGGCGGGAGGAGCTTCTGGTCGAGATCGCGCGGATGGAGGAGAGAAAGGAATCCGGCCCGGAGCTGGAGAGGAAGAGAACGCTCCTGAAGCACGTCGAGGAGCTTCACGAGTTCAACCCGATGCTGGGGCATCGAGGCTGCAGGCTGGGAATCGCCTATCCCGAGATCACGGCCATGCAGACGCGCGCCATCATGGAAGCCTCCTGCCGCCTCCGGAAGGAAGGAGTCGCGGCGCATCCGGAGATCATGATCCCGTTGGTTGGGGATGTGCGCGAGTTCCTGCACCAGGCCGCGATCGTCAGAGAGACCGCCCAGGCGGTGCAGGAGCGCGAAGGGGTCGAGGTCGACTATCTCGTCGGCACCATGGTCGAGGTCCCCCGCGCGGCCCTGACCGCCTCGGAAGTCGCGAGGGAGGCCGAGTTCTTCTCCTTCGGGACGAACGATCTGACGCAGATGACATACGGCTACTCCCGCGACGACGCGGGGAAGTTCCTCCGCGAGTATCTCGAGCTCGGCGTCCTCGACAGGGATCCGTTCGTCAGCATCGATCAGGCCGGCGTCGGCCAGCTCGTCGCCATGGCGACGGAGAGGGGGCGCGCCGCACGGCCGGGTCTGAAGGTCGGAATCTGCGGGGAACATGGAGGCGATCCCGCCTCGGTCGACTTCTTCTCGCGGGTCGGCCTCGACTACGTGAGTTGCTCGCCGTTTCGCGTGCCGATCGCGAGGCTCGCGGCGGCGCAGGCGGCCCTGCGCGCCCGCGGCGTCGCTGAGACCCGGACGGCCTGACGGAGGACCTTGAAGGAGCGGCGCGAACGGACGGCCCTCGAGCGGATCCTCGGGCATCTCGGAGTCGCGCAACTCACGCACTTCGTCTGGGAACGAGGCCGGGTCGGCTTCCATCAGAACCCCGAGGGGATGCGGGACGTCGTCCGGACGGGATTCCTGATCACGGGGCTCGCCTGGGCCGCGGCGATCTGCGTGACGCTCCCCCTTGGAATGGAGGGACTCCTTCCTCTCCTTCTGGTCACCGGGGTCTGGATCGCCGCCGCGACCGGGCTTCTCCTGCTCAACATCGGGTTCCTTTCGACCCTCTCGGGAGAGCCGGTCCATCGCCTCGGCGCGGCGAATCTGATCACGCTGGCCAGGATCTCGACCCTGCCGCTCCTCTCGGCGCTGATCCTGCAGGGACGATGGACGGCCGCCCTGGTCGCGTATCTGGCGATCGCCTTCTCCGACGTCGCCGATGGGATTATCGCGCGCCGCCGCCACGAGGAGACGAGGCTCGGCTTCATCCTCGATCCGTTCGGCGACATCCTCTTCCAGGTTGTCGTGTTCATGAGCCTCTGGAGCTGCGGTCGCGTCGGCTCGGGGACGGTGGCGGCCGCGCTGGTCCGCTACGGCCTCCTTCTCTTCGGCTGCCTCGCCCTGTATTTCCTGATGGGGAGGGTCTGGATCCGTCCGACGCCGTTCGGCCGGGCGACCGGCGTGGCTCTCGGCGCGGGGACGGTTCTTCTGCTCTACGGACCGATCAGCGGGTGGGAGCGGGACTCGCTCCGGCTCGTCGAGCGGGGCATCACGATCCTCTTCATCGCGGGGGCGATCCAGGTCCTGATGATCGGCTGGGCGAACATCAGGCGCCCGGCGGCGAGCGGCCATGGAGACTGGCGCAAGTGGGGGCTGAAGCTCGCGAGGCCCGGTCCGGGAGAGAGCGCTGCCTCTCGCGGGGATCACGAGGGAGTCGAGGAGGAACGATGATGCGCGGTCCACGATCCGATGAACCCGGCTTCCTGAAGCCCCTGTCGCAGCGCGAGGAACCCTCGGGTTCGCCCGGGGTGTAGGGGCGGAGGATCGGCACGATGCAGCAGCTATCGCTCGAGTTCCTGTCTCCGCAGCGCAACCTCTGGCTCCTACTGGTGCCGGTGGGGGTAGCTCTCGCCGTCTGGGCCTACTACCGCACCGTGGCGCCGCTCGAGCGCCCGTCGCGCACCGTCCTCCAGATTCTCCGCGGGCTCGCGATCCTGATCGTCCTCTTCGCTCTCGCAGAGCCGGTGCTCACGATCGTGCTTCCCGACCCCGGCAAACCGCGGATCGCTCTGCTCATCGACGGCTCCGCAAGCATGGCTCTGCCCGGCTCCGGGCCGGCCGCAGGGAGCAGGGCGGAGCGCGCGCGGGACCTCGCGCGCGAGATCGCCGATCGCCTCGGCTCCGACTTCCGCGTCGACCAGTACGCCTTCGATTCCGCTCTCGCCCCGCGTGAGAGGGATGCGCCGGCAAGGAGCGCGGGGAACACGGCGATCGGGGATGCTCTCGATGCGCTCGCCTCGAGGGAGGGCGGCCGTCCGCTTGGCGGCGCGATCCTGCTCAGCGACGGGATGAACACGGTCGGATCCGATCCTGTGGGAGCCGCGCGCAACGCGGGAGTACCCGTTTTCCCGGTGATGATCGGCGGATCGCTCGGCGCGCCGGATGTGCGCGTTCTCAGGATCAGAACGAACGCCGTCGCTTTCTCGGGCGAGCCGGTCCCCGTCGAGGTCGAGATCGCGAGCACTGGCCAGGACGGTCGCGCCCTCGATCTGGAGGTGGTCGATCAAGGAAAGGTCCTCGCGACCGGGCGGGTCACGGTCGGCAGAGGCGAGGATCTGGAGCAGTCGGTTCGCCTCGATGTGCGCCCGCAGGCGCCGGGGCTGCGCAAGTGGGATGTCCGTCTTGTCGGCGCGCAGGACGCGATCCCCGAGAACGACAGTCGATCGGTCGCTCTGCGCGTTCTCGAGCGCAAGACCCGCGTCTTGCTCCTCGAGGGGCGCCTCGACTGGGACCACGCGTTCCTGAGGCGGGTTCTGGCCTCGGACAGCACCTTCGGCTATCGGTTTCTTCTCGCCGATCGCGCGGGCCGCTGGCTGCCCGATCGCCCAGGAGCGCCACCGCCGCAGATCGGAGATCTGCGCGACTACGCGGCCGTGGTTCTGGGCGACGCTCCCGCGTCGGCGCTTGGCGCGGGATTCCACGCGGCCCTGGCCCGATACGTGGAGCAGGGCGGCGGTCTCCTCGTCCTGGGTGGACGGGCGGGCCTCGCCCGCCTTCGTGGGACGCCTCTGGAACCCCTCCTGCCGGCGGACGTCATTCCGGGAATCGATCAGGAGCGGCCGCTCGCCGCGAGGCTCACGACGGCCGGCCTGACCCATCCGATCACGGCTGTGGAGGAGAGTCCCGCGCGGGCCGAGGCTGTCTGGTCCTCCTTGCCGCCGGTTTGGCCGAGTCCCGATCGCGTGCGCACCAGGGCCGGCGGCGTCACTCTCCTCGAGTTCGCCGCCGCCAAGGGCGGGGAGCCCGCGCTCGTCGCGGGCTTCGCCGGCCAAGGCAAGGTCGCGTTGCTCGCCTCGCACGATTTCTGGAGATGGGGATTCCTTCCGAGCGGCACGGCGGCGGGGGGAGAAGCGGATCTCTTCGGGCAGTTCGCGCTCCGCCTCATTCGCTGGCTCGCGGAGCCGACCCTGCGTGATCGATTCCTCGCCGAGCCGGCGCGGGGCGTGTTCCAGAATGGGGAAGCGCCCGAATTCGCGGCGCGCGTCTGGGACGAGCGATACGCCCCCGTTCCCGACGCGAGGGTCACGATCCGGGTTGTGCCCGCTTCCGATGCGAGCGGCGGAGTCGGAGACTCGTCCGCCCATCCCACCCGGGCGCGGGTCGTCGATCTGCGGCCGAAGGGCCTCGAGGGGACATTCGCCGGGAAGGTCGACCCGCTTCAGCCGGGAGCCTATCGATTCACTGCGGAGGCCGTGAGCGCCGACGGCCTGCGGCAGCTCGGCCGCATCGAGTCGGCTTTCTGGGTCGATCAGAACGGGCCCGAGCATGTCCGTCTCCGCTCCGATCCCGGGACGCTCGATCAAATCGCGCGCGCGAGCGGCGGGACGGCCGTCGACGAGGATGGCTTGGCCGCCTTGCTGGCCCGGCTTCCCGGCACGATCCGCAAGGTCGGCCGCGTCCGCGAGATCGAGATGTGGAATCAGCTCGCCGTCTTCCTCGCCTTCATCCTCGTCCTCTCCGTGGAGTGGTTCCTGCGAAGGAGGAGAGGGCTGGCGTAACCGCTGGAATAGAATCGGGGCGCGCGTTTGAGCGCCCCACCGCGCTCACGCGGCTGTCACTTGGTCAGAATCAGGATCGCGATGTCGCAGGTGTACATCTTGGTCTTGTGCCTGAACTGCCGCGGCTCGAGCTTCCTGATCAGCAGAGGCGCGAGGAAAGGGGCGAGGGGCTGGAAGAGGACGCGCCGGACATACCACGGGATTCGCTGATTCCCATAGAGCAGATTGTGCGCATTGAATCCCGGTTCTCCGAAGTAGTCCGTGCTGAGCAATCGGAGACCGCTCGGCTCCACAAGCCGACTCCGCAGGTTGTCGTCGTTGTAGTAGCGCTGGTAGAACTCCTCAGACTCATGCTGGCCCGTCACATAGACCTTCCGGCGGTAGTACTTGGGTTCGTCCCGGTAGGGGTCATAGGGGACGGAGATCGCGAGCAGACCGTTCTTCGCGAGCAGGCGAGCTAGCTCTCGCATGACGGGGCCTTCGTCGACGATGTGCTCCAACACGCTGATCGCCGCGATCTTCGTGAAGTGCCCATCCGGGAACGGAAGCTCTCCGGCATCGCGGGTATGAAAGGAGAGCTTCCCCTCATGGGCGAGCTTCAGGGCGTGCGGCACCTTCCGCATCATCGCCATCTGCTTCTTCTCGAAGTTCGGTTCCGGGTCGACAGCCGTGACGGAGCAACCGTGGCGCATTGCGAGCAATGCCGGGAAGGGTGAGTATCTGCTGCCGATGTCGAGGACCCTATCGTCGGAAGCGAGGCGAAGGCGCCTTACGACCTCGGGATACTCGACGCAACGCGCGTAGGGCATCCCTTGGCTCAGGGCGACAGGCCCCAGTCTGGAAAGAAAGCGATAGTAGTCCCACTTCATCCGATCATCCCCTCGACAATGCCCAGATAGTAGGGGCTGCCGGCTGCCGTGGCGACTAGCGAAATGCCGCCTTGACCTCTCCCCAGGTGACCCGCCGGGTGGCGGTAGGGCCGCAACCCACGCCCAATGCGCCGATCAGGCCGCAGCCAGGGTTGTTCCCGGGCGCGCACGGGGAGTTGCCGTTGAGAGAGTAGTCGCCGCCTGCGGGATCGCAGAATAGGGGATCGGCATGAATGTTCCCCCGCAGACCAAGCTGTTCCGCAATGCAGCCGACCCAGTCGCCGCCGGCATTCCCATAGACGGCGCAGCAATCGAGCATGGCGCTTGTCCCCGGTTCGCAATGAACGCCGGATCCCTCACCGCTGAACGCTACGATCGTATTGGAGATAGATACGGAAGCGACATTCCTGAGGCCGATCCCGCCCCCTGCGACACACCGGTTGCCGTAGAATGTGCAGTTCTCCAGCGATGCGTTGGAGTAGTTGTGACAGTGAAAACCCCCGCCTCTCCATGTGGCCGAGTTGCCGGCGAAGAGGCAGTCGCGTAGGGTGGCGTACGAGTAGTTGCCGCAGTGCATACCACCCCCGTGTCCTGTTCCTGTCGCGTTATCGGCGGTGTTTTCAATGAACAGGCAGCCAGACACCAGAGGCGCGCAGTAGGACATGCAGGCGACTCCGCCGCCGGCGTAGCCGGACCAGTTGTCCGCGAACACGCAGTCGATCAATGTGGGATCAGATCCATCCAGTATGTAGACTCCGCCTCCGTACTCCGCGGCGCGACCGTTTCTGACCATCAGTCGCTCCAGTATGGCGAGGGGTCCCTCGCCCGATTGGAAGATGAAACCACGACCTTGACTCTGGCAGTCCACAACACATGCGTGTGCGATTCCCCCCTGGGACCGTATGGTGATCGATTTCCCCAGGTAGTCGATGTCACGGTTGCCGACACCCGTGAACACCCCGTTGGTCAACTCGATCGTATCCCCGTGATTGGCTGCGTCCACCGCAGCCTGGATCGTAGCGTAGTCGCCTGAACCCTCGGGATTCACGACATAGGTCGCGGCGGCAACCGTGGCGGGCAGAAGCACGATTGAAACAAGAACGGAAAGCACTGGAAGCGATCTCATGGTTTACCTCCTGGATCCGCGGATGGGGATTCTCCTTGCCGGGGCAATTGTACCCCATTCGGGCGCAGGTATGCGGGGGAGAAGTGCTCGCGGCAGCGATTCCGCAGAAGCTGCTGGCGGAGGGTTGGCAGTGCTCTGAAGCTGACGTGGGAGCAGTCGGATGGTTGGGTCGCCGGGGTATCTTGGGTGGGCAGGGCTGTTTCGTAGTGCGTGTGGGACGGAGATTGGCGTTCGGGAGGTGGGTCGAGCCTGCGAGGTGGCGATGGGGCCAACTCGAAGCGGGCAGTTTCAGGGTAGGAGAGACTGGTGGGGCGGCGATTTCACGGTGGCAGGGGCCAAGGCTCAACAGGAGCGCAGTGGTGCAGATCCGCAGCGATGAGGCTTGCCCAATGCAGACACGTGTGCCGGACTCGCAATGCGGGTTTGATCTGCCTGCTGACGAAGGCGTGGAAGAGGTTATGAGCCATCATGACCATGAGCCAGAAGACCTGAACCGCCTTAGGGTGGTGATGGAACAGGTGATCAGCGTGCCAGTGCTCGACGAGCTCGTTGAAGCCCTCGTTCTCGATGGCCCAGCGGCGATGCGCGAGAGCTACAAGCCGAGGGGTGGCGACCCGTGACGGGGACAGGGTAGTGACCCAGACCCAGTCGGCTACCCGGGTTTGGAGGCATCCGTTGGCCTGTGCGTGCCAGGTTGTTGTCTCCAGGCTACGAACGACACGCACCGGGCGCTTCATTGCCTCCCACGAGGTAAAGCCATCCAGATCCCACATGAGTCGCTCGGTGGAGCCCTCCTGCTCTCGGATCGGTGGGATCGCGGCGAACAGAGACAAGGCGTCTTGGAGAAGATCCCGTCGATCGTCTTTCAGAACAGCGACCACATCCTTGCCCCGCTCGATCGCGGTCCGGAAGAACTCGGCGCGCGCATAGAGGCCATCTACCAGCACGATGTCGAAGGCGCGAGGAAGGCGGGCGGCCACTCGCAGGAACAGGCGCAGCGCAGCAGCAACCTCATCCTCATGAGGCAGCTGGGGTTCCATGTCGAGTAGGAAGCTCACCTCGCCGACCTGCAGCTGCGCCATGACCGAACGATGGTAGTACTGAACGTGCTCCTGCCCCCCGATCGTGATCTTGCGCTGCAAGCAGCCGGGACAGTGCCGCCGGTAGCTGGCGGAGGACTCGTGCCCGTCGATAATCAGCGAGATCGACTCCCCGTGGGATCGGGCCAGAACCTTGTTGCGCCGGAAACGAGAATAGAGGCCATAGAGGACCTCTCGCAGCCCGGGCAACTCTAGCTGAGCGCAAACCCGCCCGATGGTGTCCGCGGAGGGAGACGCTTGGCCAAGCCATCGCTTCCAAAACGAGTAGCGCCTTGTCTGCTCGAGTGCGTGCAGGCTGGCCATGCGCGCCCAGAAGGCAAGAGCGGCTACCGCGTTCTGACGGCCGGCAGCGGCCTCGAGGCCCTGAACCTCTGCAACGCCGCATCGCCGGGCATCGTAGTCCTGGACCTCCGCATGCCAGGGCTCGGTGGCCTGGACACGGCCAGGGAGATCTCGAGGCTCTACCCCGAGATCCCCGTGATCATCCACACCGCCAGCGAAGGGCTCCTGCGGTTCGACCTGAACCGCATACCGGCTCGTGCCTTCGTGGCGAAGTCGGAGAATCTCGAGGGGCTGAGAGCTGCGATCGCCCAGGTGCTGCTGCAGCGCGATCGTCGCCAGAGTCGGCCCGCATGATCCGTTGTCCGGTTCCATGCCCTTCATCGCAAGCAGCACAATGAGAGGCTCGTGTGCGAAAACTCAGCTCGGTCGTGCTGACATGCCTGACCCTGACGATGGCCCTGTTGCCTCTCCTGTGGTGGCAAGAAGACTGTGAGGCCCACAAGGGAAGCCCCATCGGCCGGGGCCGAACAGCCCGAAACACGCCAACCGGTCACGGCTCCCGAGCGCGTGGAGGCCGTCTCCTTTGAGGAGGTCTACTTCGATTTCGACACGTACGTGTTGCGACCGGATGCTCTGGCGACTCTCTCTCGGCATGCCAGGACTCTGTCGGAGCGGACGGATCTGACCCTCCTCGTGGAGGGGCACTGCGACGAGCGCGGCAGCGTCGAGTACAACCTGGCTCTGGGCGAGAAACGGGCGCGCGCCGTTGTCGAATACCTGACGGGCTACGGTGTGGCAGCCGGTCGCCTCGCGGTGGTAAACTACGAGGAGGAGAGACCAGTGGACCGAGGGCACAGCGAGTCGGCATGGGCTCGCAACCGGAGGGCTGCGTTTGCGATCACTGGGCAGCGCTGAGGCGCGACCCTTCACTTCGGCAGGGCAGAACGCATGGAGCGACGGAGCACGGCGGGTTTCCTGCAGGTGACGTCAGCGCTCATGGCGATGGCGTTCCTCGCCATGCTGGCCGGTTCCGTGGAAGCCTCGTCGGAGCACGCAATCACTCCCGTGGGGTCTGCCGTCCCAAAACCACAAGCATCGTGGGCGGTGCGGTCCGCGGCCGGCTGGCTTGACGCCGCCTGGGCCTTTCGCCGAGAGATCAGGATCGACAACGGAAGCGGCGAGGTCGCTTTGGCCGACTACGCGGTTCGTTTGCAGGGCGACCTGATTCCACTCGCGGCGGCGGAGCGTGCCGGCGTGCGCTTCACAGATGCGGATGGAGTGACGCTCCTGGATCACTGGGTAGAGGGTGGCGTCTCAGGGGCTCCTGCCGCCTTCTGGATCAGTGTGCCAGTCATTCCTGCGGGGCTGCAGCACTCGATCTACGTCTACTATGGGAATGATAGAGCGCAAAGCACGTCGAACGCCCCGCAGGTCTTTCTCTTCTTCGATGACTTCGAAGGCAATCGATCCTATCCGACGATGTTCGGCACAATGCGTGGCAAGCCATGGAACAAGCACGATGTGAATCCGATTCTCTCGAAATCGCTCGTCGGGTGGGACTCCTACGGCCTGCGGGATCCGATGCTCATGCTGGACGGACGGGGCCGGCTTGCCACTGACGATGGGCAGTACGTGATGTACTACCGCGGCAACGAGTATGATCCGCAGTTCCTTGAGTCTGGCGACCACATCAAGCGGCAGATCGGAAGGGCGGTGTCGACGGACGGCATCAACTGGATCAAGGACCAGGACAACAACCCGGTCTTGCGGCTTGGCGAATCCGGGAGCTGGGATGATGGTTTCATCGGAAGTGCCTGGGCAATCAAGAACGGCGACCTGGATTACAGGCTCTACTATGACGGCTACGATGGCGCAAAGTCCGGCATCGGCCTCGCAACATCCCTCGATGGAGTGAGATGGACGAAGTGGTCCGAGAACCCTCTCCTGCGGGCCAGAGACTGGGCAGGGATCGACGACAGCGCTGCGGTCGTCGCCATTGTCAGCGTGCTCAAGAGAGATCGGGGAGACTATGGCCTGTTTGTCGAGGTTGGTCCGCCTGCGAGGGCCATATACGGCGCGTTGTCGGAGGACGGGATCCACTTCACTCCCCTGAACGAGGGTCGGGCGCTGCTCACGGGCAGCCCAGGGGAGTGGGACTACCTGCAGGTAGCCAATCCGAAGGTCGTCGAGGTTTCCGCGGGCAAGTACATCATGGGCTACAATGGGCGCGGCGGACTGATGCACCAGCTTGGATTTGCCACAAGCACGGATCTGGTCCACTGGGAGAGGTATGCGGAGAACCCTGTGATGTTTCTGGGCAGGTCAGGTGCGTGGGACGGTGGACGAGTGGAGAACGCATTCATCGCCAAGGATGACCTAGGCACGGACACCGTCAGGATGTGGTTCTTCGGATGCCCTACTACGCATGGAGTGCGAGACTGTGCGATCGGCTACGCGGTGGCTCCGCAGTACGGCACCGCGGGCCCGCTGGGATGGTGGGCCGTCTACGGCGCCCCAGAAGCATCTTCGGATCGGGTCTTGTCGGGAAGAACCGCCATAAGGATGGACGGCAGCGATCGCGACTGCATCAGGAGATTCCAGAACCATCTGGGTTCCTTCACGGTGCAGTTCCATCACTTCTATGAGACCGGCCATGGCCGGGCAAGCGAAGTCCGGATAATCGACGGTGCCACGGTCGGAATCAGCATGAAGTACGAGGGTGGCCATCTGCATTACCAGGAAGGCGACTCATGGATCGATCTCGGGCCCGTCGCACCGCGCGAATGGCACAAGATCGAAATCGCCGCCGACACCAGGGGAAACAGGGTCGCCATCTACATCGACGGGGTGCGCGCCGGAGTGCATCGGCCTGCCTCAGCGACGATATCCGGTCTCACCTATCTGGAGATGGTTGGCGCATCAGGAAGCGCCTACTACGTGGAGGATGTCTCGGTGCGCAACCTGATTCTGCCAGAGCCAACAACAGCGGTCGGCCCTGAAGTCAGCATGTCAGCCTGGGCTGGCGTGGGCTCGGTATCCGCCTGGGCCAGTCCTTCGATCGAGATTGTCAGCCCCAATCCCGCGTCGACCAGGTTGGCCTTCCGCTACGTCCTGCCAAGGGAAGGCGAAGTTCGCCTCACGGTCCTCGACGCGGCTGGTCGCAGGGTGAGGACTCTGCTGGATGGGCATGCCGATGCAGGGATGAGCACATTGCTTTGGGATTGTCGCGACGATGGGAGAAGGGTCCTGCCCTCCGGTATCTACTGGGTTCTCCTTCAGTGCAACGACGGCCAGAGGGTGCGGAAGCTGGCCATCGTCCGGTGAGGATCTCCGGCTAGGCACGTAGGCGCCAGTCGCGAAGATCAGCTTCCTGTCGCTCCCGTGGCACATCTATTGCCTCGGGATTCCACCTCATGGATCCCTCTTCGATGCTCGCCCGCGGGGTCGCCTGCCGGTTCTCCCTGCGGCGGGCGATGCTCGGCCTTCACATATGCCTTGCACTTCTCGCTCTCGCTTGGAAGCCCGCGACCCCCGCGATCGTCATCAACGAGATCCTCTACGACCCCGCAGGGTCGGACAGCGGGCGCGAATTCGTCGAGCTCGCGAACACCGGCCCCTTCGCCGCGTCGCTCGAGGACCTCGCTCTCGAAGCGGGCAACGGCGGCCGCGCGAATGACTGGAAGGTGATCTGGAGGGGCGGGGCTGATCGATGGATCCGGCCGGGGGGGCTCTATCGGATCGGTCTCGATGGGCCGGGGGACGGAGAGCCCGCTGAATTCAACATCCAGAACGGACCCGACGCGCTTCGGCTCGTGAAGCAGGGTTTCGTCCTGGATCTCGTGGGGTGGGGGGACCACCTTCACGCGGAGTACTACGAGGCGCATCCGACGCCGCTCGCGCGATCCGGGCGCTCCCTGGCGCGGGCGGTCGATGGTGTCGACACCGACGACAACCTCGTCGACTTCGCCGTCGCGCAGCCGACGCCCGGGCGGCCGAACCGTCCGCTCGATGACTGGGCCGTCCGTTTCTCGACGCCGAGCCCCGAGCTTCCGCGTCCGGGGGATCGGATCACCGTCGCTCTTCTGCTGGACAATCGAGGTGTCGAGACGCGGACTCCTCCTCTCACGGAAGTGATCGAAGGCAGGCGCTCGATTCTTGTCGGTTGGACCTCGGTCGTGGAGCCGGGTAGCTCGGCCGAGGAGACGCTTCTGCTGGACGCGCCGGCGGACACGGGCCGCGCGACCTGGCTCGCCCGCATTCTCCAGCGCGATCAGGTTCCCGAGAACGACTCCGACTCGCTCCGTCTCCGTGTCGGCCATGGCCCGGTCCGCATCGTCGAGATCCTCGCCTCTCCCCTGGTCGGCCAGCCGGAGTGGATCGAGCTTCGCGCGGACGGCCCCGCCGGACGTCTCATCGCCGGCCTCGTTCTCGATGCTCATGGCCGGCGCATCGAGCTTGCGCCGCGGCGGATCGACGCGGAGACCCGCATCGGGTTGGTCGTCGAGGATTCGGCGGCGATGCGCACGCAGTTCCCGAACCTCTCCCCCTCCACGATCTGGAGTCACAAGGGCGCCTGGCCCCGATTGCGCAATGGCGGGCGGGGGGGCGGAATCTCCGATTCGCTCAGACTGATCGGCTCCGACGGCCTTGTCTGCGAGATCGCGTTGCCCGGCCCTGCCCCGGGGCGCGGCGTCTCTCTCGAGCGCCTGGCGGCGGACCTGCCGGAGGGGCCCGGTTGTTGGGTTCCTTGCGGAGAGCCAGGCGGATCGACCCCGGGCCGGGATTCCGAGGCCTCCGCCTCGCGCCTCGCCGGGGAGGCCTTCGCGGTCCGCCCCCGCGCCGTCCGCCCGGGAGAATCCGTCTGCACCTTCGAGGGGAGCGTCGGCTCGCGACCGGGCGAGGTGAGGCTCGACCTGTTCGATCTGAGCGGTCGCCCCATCCGCTGCCTCTTGCGGGATCTCTGGGCTGCGGGACAGGTCGTCGCGACCTGGAACGGCAAGGACGAGATGGATCGCGCTGTCGCGCCCGGACTCTATGTGGCCGTCCTCGAGATCGCGCGCGGGTCCGGGGACGTCGAGCGCCATCGCGTCGCGGTGGCCGTGGCGCCGTGAGAGTCTCGATCGCGGTGCCGCTCTCCCTCCTCCTCGCATGCGGGGGAGGCGCCGCATCGGCGGCCTTCGAGTGCCTCCCCGGGCCCGCCAGAGGCGGACTATCGGACTGGCTCTGGGATCCTGCCGGGCCGCGGAGGGGCTTCGCCGGTTGCGCAGCATTCGGAAGCCCCGCCGCCATACCCGACCTCGGATGGAGCTGGGCCGAGATCCGGTTCGGGACCGGGAGGCGCGGCCTCCGGAGCGGTCTCTACTTCCTGCGCTTCGCGGACGTCTACCGTGAATCGGTTGCCGGTCTTGTCCTTGACCACGGCAGATTCTCGATCGGCGCGCGGCGTTGGGAGGTCCTCTGGGACGACGACGCTCTTGCGGATCTTCCGGCTAAGCGCCATGGATGGACCGCTTGCGCCGAGGCCAGGGCGAGCTGGAAGCGCGCCGTCCTCCGTCTGGCGGGGGAGGGGGTCGCCCTCGGCCGGCCGGACGCGGCCGCCCCGCCTCCTCGCTCCTCTTTTGATCTCGACCTGGGGCTCGGCGGCGGCATCCGCGCCGGGGCCGCCGGATTCCGCACGAGAGACGGCTCCGGATGGATCGGGCGGGCGTCCTTCGCTCCCCTGCAGGTGGTCACCCTGCGGCAGGAAGTCGTGTGGCCGGGAAACGCCCTGCGATCCGAGATCGAGATGCGGGTCGGACGGATCGGAACCGATCTGTGGATCGAGCCATCGACCGCTCTCGGCCCGCGCGTCGGCGTGCGCTGTTCCTTCCAGTGAGACCAGGAGGTCCTGCCCTCATCCGGCTCCTCGGGGCCATCATCGTCGGAGTCCTCATCCTCGCCGTCGCGGCACGCTGGAGCGCTCGCCCCGCGCGCGCGCATGCCCGATCCGGCGATCTTCGACGCGAGGCGCCGGCGACTGACTCCGAAACCGGGATCGGATTGCAGGAGGAGCTGCGGATCGATCTCAGCGATCAGGATCCCGATCGTCTCGACGATCTGCCCGGCATCCTCGATCTGGAGACCGACGCCCTGAGCGGCGTCGCCGGGCCCGGTTCGGAGAGCCTGGGAGATCGTCTTCGCGCCTCGGGGATCGACCCGCGCCGGCTCAGGGAGTGGGCACCCTACCTCCGGGTCTCTTCCTCAGGGGACACGCGGGCATCGTGGCTCATTCGATCGACACATCGAGTCTCCGGATCTGCGATGACCTCGTCGCAGACGCACCTGCGCGGCGAGCGGTCGCCGCTCCGCCTGGAGATCGTCGTGCGGCATCAGGCGAGCCGGTCCTCGGCGGCCTCCGCCCGCGACGCGGCGTACGGAGCTGCTCCCGAGGCGCGCCTCTCCTGCCGTCTGAACGACCACTCGGTCCTCTGGGGCGGATCCCTGGCGGGAGGACTCGTGGGTCCGGATCCATGGGATGATCCCCTCCGCCGATGGCAGGCTCCGGTTCCCTTCACATCTGCGGTTCGAGTCTCGCCGAAACGCACGGCGCGCGGCCTCCTTTTCCAAGGCAAGCCGCTCAGCGCCGGCGCATGGAGCGATGAGAATGCCGGAATCGGCGCGGCCGTCTCGTGCGAGATCGCCTCGGCCGGCGGATGGCTCGGCTATTCCGAGAAGCTCGGAAGGGGATGTGGAGCGAGGCTCGCCGCCCGGGGAGTCGCCCTCGCCGGCTCCGCCAGCCTGCCGTCGGGGCATGCCCCCGTGCTCGCGCTGGGGCTTTCCTCTGAGCGATCGAGGGCGCGGCTGGCTGGGGCATGGTCGCTCGGCGATCGGGCGGACGGACGGACAGGCCTCGTGGAGGGGAGGCTGACCCGATCGATCGGCTCGATGGAGTCGCGGATCGAGGTCGCCGCCCGCGGGAGCGCAGATGGACGAGCGGGGCAGACCCGCTGGACCTCGAGCCTCCGAGGGCCCCTCCTTCCAGGGTTTCTCATCGCCGAGATCTCGCGCGGCGGCACGACCCTCAACCTCCGTGGAACGTGGGAGCGCTCCTGGACCGACGATCGCTCTCGATCGATCGCTTCCCCCCGCTCGGAATCCGACGCAGTCGGATCGGGCGACTCGATCCTCACAGGGCGCGGAATCCCGATCGCCGGGCGGGCTCCGCAGCGGATCTCGGCCATCAAGCTCCAGCTTCGAGCGACCCGCGATCGGGCGAGGAGCGGGGTTCTCCTCGGCGCGGGCGGCCAGGCGGTCGCGGGGGGGTGCAGACTCCACGCGTCGGTCTTCGGGCGCACATCAACGGTGGTCGGATGGCCGGGCTCAGCGGGCGGGACGACGCCCATGCCGTGGCTCTGTCGGCTGGAGATCCGGATCCCGGGCCGCGCGGGCGGCATCAGGCTGGCGGCGTCTCTTCCCCTCGCCTTCAAGCATCGCGCGCGCACGGGACCACCCATCTTCGACCTCTCGATCGAGCAGCGCCAGGAGCGCAGGTGACGCGCTCGATCGGATGGCGATCCGACCGGGGGAGCTTCCCGCCGCGGGTTGACTTCGCGATCGGGCGCGAATAGCCTCGAGTCCGTACGAATGAACGATTCGCATGGATCACCGCGGGCGCTCCGTCATTCCAAACCTCGAGGGCCCGCGTGAGTAGTCGCGGAGACCTGCGCGACTCGCTTCACCGCGGCATGCTCGCGTCGGGCCGCGGCTGGTCCTCCGAGGAGATCGCGCGCGCCGCGCTCAAGATCGTATCGCGCGCGGCGCAGGCCGATCGGATCGTCGAGGGCATGCTCGAGGGGGATCCGCGTTTCAGCAGGGAAGGGTCCCTGTGGTCTGCGCTCGCCGTCCCGAAACCTCCTCTGGCAAGTCTCTCCTTCGTCCTGGTGGACGCTCCGCCCGCTGTCATGAAGAGCGAACCGGTTCCCCTCTTCCTCCGTCTCTACGATCCCGGCTCGGGCGCTCGGGGAGAGATCATCAAGATCGCCCCTGACGGATCGGGGCTGGAGCGGGGAGGCGGCGCCATCGAAGAGCGCCTGGCGGCCAGCCTCACGGCGGGCGCGGCGCGCCGGCAGCTCCATCGGCTGGAGCGGTCGCACGCGCTTCGGGCTTCTTCCGACCGGCTTCTCGATCTCGCCCTGCTATCGCGCCGCCTTGGTCTCGCCCTACCCGACGCGCGCCGCGCCTGCCCCGATCCATCGATCGAGGAGAGGCTCCACGCATGCGGGAACGCCCTCGAGAGAATCCTCGCCGTCGCGGGCGAGCGCACTCTCGAGCAGATCGAGGCCGACCTCGGGTCCGAGAGCGCCAACGTCGCCGTCGACTTCTCCTCCTTCCGCTTCGGAAGGGAAGTCCTTGATTTCCTCCCGGCCCGGCCCGGCGTCTATCGATTCTACGGAGAGGACGGGAAGCTGCTCTACATCGGCAAGTCCCGCGATCTGTCGCGCAGGGTCTCGAGCTACTTCTGTCCGCTCGCGCCCGATCACGCGCGGCGCGCCAGGCTCCTCGCGGAGATCCGGGATCTCGAGTGGGAGACGACGCCATCGGAACTGGAGGCGCTCCTGATCGAGGGAGAGACGATCCGCGCGCAGAGGCCCTCCTACAACATGCAGGTCGAGATCCATCCCTCAGGGGAATTGGTGCCCCATCCCGAGAGGGATCTCCTCTTCGTCCTCTGTGAGGGGGATCCCGACGAGGTCTCGGTCTTCTCCGTCCGCGATGGAGCCGCGCGGGGGCGCGCCCGCCTACCGCGGGGTCCGGCGGAGGAGGCCGAGCGCGGCGCCCTTGTCCTGGCCGGCTCCTGGCTCGAGGACGCCTTCGATGCGGCATCGGGCTGGACGCCGATTCCGGAGCCCGAGGCGATCCTCGTCTTGCGCTATCTCCGCCTCCACGGAGACGAGATCGACCGGGTGCGCGCCTCCGACCACACAAGCCCGATCCAGGCCGCGGAGAGCCTGGCGCGCCTGGCCCTCCGCGAACGGCCGGCGTGGGATCCCTGGACCCTGCGCCCGGCCTCCGATCGCGACGGGGAGCGTTCCCGCGGCTGACGGGTCGGATTGGTCGGCCACGGATCGCCGGTCCATGACCCGGAGCGCCCGCTCGCGCCCGTGTCGCTCCGATGGCGTCGGGGCGCCGCCGGCGCCGCGTCGGTTGGGCCGATCGGGGGCGCATGCTACAATCTCCGGGTGTTGGCGTGGCTCCACGCCGACGCGCAGGTCGGGCGCGCCCCACTTCTCTCCGCGCAGTGCGGGGGGGCGCTGGAGCGCGGGGATCCGGCGCGGCAGGGCCGCCCGTCGTCCCCGACGGATTGGGGCAGGCCCGCCGGGCGTCGCCCGGGGGTCTGAGGGAGGAGGAGAGATGTTCGCCAGCAGGATGTCACGCCTCGGCACCGAGACCGCTTTCGAGGTTCTCGCGCGCGCCAAGGAGCTCGAGCGCCAGGGGCGCGATGTCGTCCATCTCGAGATCGGCGAACCCGATTTCGACACGCCGCGCTTCATCAAGGACGCCGCGATCGAAGCGTTGAACTCGGGATACACGCACTACGGCCCGTCAGCGGGCCTCGTCGAGGTCCGAGAAGCGATCGCGCGGGTCGTTTCCGAGTCGAGGGGGATCCCGGTCGATGCCACGAACGTGGTCGTGACCCCGGGCGCCAAGCCGATCATCTTCTTCACGATCCTCGCGGTCCTGGAGGAAGGAGACGAAGCGATCTACCCGAATCCCGGATTCCCGATCTACGAGTCGATGATCAACTTCATCGGCGCCAAGGCGGTCTCGCTCCCCTTGCGGGAGGAAAGGGATTTCTCGATCGATCTCGACGAGCTGAGGTCCCTCGTGACCGACAGGACGAAGCTCATCATCCTCAACTCCCCCCACAATCCCACCGGCGGGGTTCTCACCCGACGCGACATGGAAGGGATCGCCGAGATCGTCCGCGACCGCGATCTCTTCGTCCTCTGCGACGAGGTCTACTGCAAGATCCTCTACGAGGGCGAGCATGTCTCACTGGCGAGCCTGCCCGGCATGCAGGACAGGACGATCATCCTGGACGGCCATTCCAAGACCTACGCGATGACGGGCTGGCGGCTCGGGTATGGAGTCATGCGCGCGGATCTCGCCGCGCACGTGACGCGCCTCATGACCAACTCCAACTCCTGCACGAACGTCTTCGTCCAGCGGGCCGGAATGGAGGCCCTCACCGGACCGCAGGACGAGGTGGATGCGATGGTCCGGGAGTTCCGCCGCCGTCGGGATGTGATCGTCGACGGTCTCAACCGGCTTCCCGGCGTCAGCTGCAAGAAGCCGAAGGGGGCATTCTACGTCTTCCCGAACGTGAAGCAGGTGCCGATGGACACCGCCAAGCTGGCCAGGGAGCTCCTGGACGTGGCTGGGGTCGCGGCCCTCTCGGGGACCTCGTTCGGAGCGAACGGCAACGGCTATCTCCGCTTCTCCTATGCGAATTCGGTCGAGAACATCGAGAAGGCGGTTTCCCGCGTCGGGGAGTATCTGGCCAAGCTGAAGGGGTAGGGCGGCGGAGCCTTTGAGGGCTCAATCGACAAGAAGGCCCGGTCGAAAAGATGGTTGGAGGCGGGCCGATCCACCCGCTTCCAACTAGCCGAACTCGGATCCCTTCCCAAACCATCCTACCCTCGCGGGTAGGATGGGCATTTTCAGGGAGGAAGGATGACGCGCTCGTTCGTTGTCTCCATCGGGGGCAACGCGCTTCTCCCCGCCGGATCGGCGGGGACCATCGAGGAGCAGTACCGGATCACCAGGAAGACGATGGCCCCCATCGTCGATCTGGTGCGAGAGGGTCGTGTCGTCCTGACGCATGGAAACGGTCCCGTTGTCGGCAACATCCTGATCCGCAACGAAGCCGCCCGCGCGCAGGTTCCTCCGATGCCGCTCGACGTCTGCGGCGCTGACTCCCAGGGCGGCCTCGGCTACATGATCCAGCAGACCCTGCAGAATCTCCTGGTGGAGGAGGGTCTCGCGCATCAGGTCGTGACCGTCGTCAGCCAGGTCGTCGTCGATGGGGACGATCCCGGATTCAGGAATCCGAGCAAGCCGATCGGACCTTTCTATGGCGCCGAGCAGGCGCTGGAGTTCGAGGGGACGAAGGGGTGGCGGATGGTCCAGGACTCCGGGCGCGGCTTTCGGCGCGTCGTCCCCTCGCCGATGCCGAAGCGGATTGTGGAGATGCCTGCCATCCGCACGCTCTACGACGCCGGACACGTCGTGATCGCCGCCGGGGGCGGAGGGATCCCTGTCGTCGAGGATCCGGCCGGAATGCTCCACGGCGTCGAGGCCGTGATCGACAAGGATCTCGCGTCCGTGGTTCTCGCGACCGCCCTCGGCGCGCGGTCCTTGCTCATCATCACCGCCGTCGACGCGGTCGCGATCGACTACGGCAAACCAACGCAGCGCTGGCTATCCAGCCTGACGCCCGAGGATGCGGCGCGACACCTCGAGGAGGGGCAGTTCCCCGAAGGGAGCATGGGACCGAAGATCAGGGCGGCGATCCGCTTCCTCTCCGAGGGGGGGGGCGAGGTCTGCATCACCAGCCCTTCGCGCGTGCTCGACGCCCTGGAGGGGCGGGCGGGCACGTGGATCACGCGGACGACCTAGCGCGAGGAAGTAGCGACGATCTCGCCTCTTTGGATGACCTGCGAGACCGTCTCCACGTTGCCGATCTCTTCTAGCGGGTTTGCCTCCAGGATGACGATGTCCGCGTCGCGACCCACGGCGATCGATCCCGCGCGATCGGCGATCCCGAGCCACGCCGCGGGATAGATCGTGGCGCCACGGAGGATCTCGGCCGGCTCGATCCCGCAGGCCCGAAGCCTCCGCATCTCGGATGCGGTGCCCGCCGGATCGGCGCCGTCCTGGCCCACGAGCATCCTGACCCCGCCGGCGGCCAGCTCCCGCACGAAGTGGACGCTCACATCTTCCATGGAGCGCGTCATCCGCCGGATCCCCTCCAGCATCGGCGGCGGGATCTCCTCGATTCCCTGTCGCTCCTTGCTCTGCTGGATCGCCATCTCTTCCATCGACGCGAAGACCTCGAGAGTCGGGCAGAGAAAGACCGCCTTCTCGACCATCCTCCGTCCCAGGCTCTGAAGCCTCTCAGGGGAGATCGAGCCGATCCCCATCCCGACCACCTTCATCATGAAGGCGCTCCGGGCTCCGGGTTCCGGCGGAGCGGACAGAAGGCTGTCGTGCTCTCTCTTGAGATCGTCTCGCAGGACCGCCGGCCACGGAGCCTTCGCGTGCTCGATGCTCGTGATCCCAAGCTCGATCGCTTCATCCATCGGGATCCTGTGGAAGAGGGGCGTGCCTGGATCGTGAACGATTCGCAGAGAGAGGGAGTCGGCGACCCTCACCAGATGGCGGTAGACGTCCCGATCGAGCTTGTTGAAGGTCTTGACCATGCTCGCGCCGCCGCTCGCGAGGGCCGGAAGGAGGCTGTCGACCGCCTCTCGGGAGTCGATGGCGACCGTGAAGCCCGGGAGCTCGGCGTTGAACTTCTCCCATGTCAGCGGGCTCCGCTCGAGCATCGGCCCGGTGTAGAAGATCGTGGGGCCGGGGAGATCGCCATCGTCGACGCGGCGTCGCATCTCGGACAGCCGGTCGATCGGGCCCCCGACATCCCTGACATGGAGGATTCCGCGCTCGACGAATCCCCCGAGCGCGAACCGCAGGCTGTCCTCTCCCTTGGGAAGGAGATGCGCCAGGTGGGTGTGGCAATCGAAGAGGCCGGGGATGGCGAACCGGCCCGCGCCGTCGATCTCGCGATCGGCGCCGGAGATTCCGGCGAGGTCTCCTATCCGCGCGATGGTCCTTCCTTCGATCAGGATCTCCTGCGGCGGCGACATCGATCCGCTCTCAACATCGAAGACGCAGATGTTCCTGATCAACACCGTTCGGGGCGACATGTCAGAGGCCTCGTTTCTCTCGCCTGCGGCGATCTGCCCGCTCTCGAGCGCCTGTCCGAAGAGAGCGGGTCGGGCACCGGGCCAGAGGATTGCGACGGCGCAGCCGATGCAGAGCATCATCAAGGATCTCATGGGCGACCTCCATGCCGGTTCCTCGAGCCGCCCCAGGCCATGATCGCGACGGCTCGATCGACCCTGCTCCACGATGACGGTTGCTCGAGCAACCCTACGCTACCACCTTTGCGGTCGGTTCTCACGCCGGGAATCGCTCGCGCGCCGCGGCGCGTCTCTTGCTTCCACGCCGCTCTTCGTCGCCGGCCGTGGGGGCCGGGGACGCGCGCCGCCTTCGGCGGCGGGGAGGTGTCATGCGATTCGTCTTGCTTGTCCTGTTCGGGTGCGTCGCCTTGGGTGGGTATGCCGGTCCGGCGAGCTGCGGTCCGGTCCTGAACGAGGTGATGGCGGATCCCGCGCGGGACTGGGATGGCAGTGGAGCCTACAACTACCGCGATGACGAGTGGGTCGAGATCTACAACCCCGGTCCCGGCACGCTCACGCTCGACGGATACCTGATCGGCGACGGAGACGGGTCGCCGCTCTACGGGTTCACGGGGACTCTGGCCGCGGGAGGGCACCGCGTCGTGTACGGAAGCGCCGCGGTGGTCTATCAGCAGGCGCACGGACTGGGCGTCTACGGCCTACGACTGGGGAACGACGGCGACACAGTCACGCTCTTGCAGGTCGTCGGGTCCGACACGCTGCTCATCGACAGCCGCTCGTACAACACGTACGAGGCCGAGGATGACCGATCCTCCGGCCGCTCTCCCGACGGGTCTTCGACCTGGGAGATCTTCGACTCTCTCAACCCGTACGGCGGCAGCACCCCGCCGCTCGGAAACGGCCTCCCGCCGACGCCGGGGCAGGCCAACGGGGCCCCCGCCGTGGCGGCCGTCAGCACGACCTGGGGTCACGTGAGGGCGATCTACAGGTAGCGGGAATCCCGCGCGCCGGCTCCCGCCTCCCCAACCGGTCCTCGACCGGGGTTCGGGGTCTCGGGGGCCGGAGCGCGGAGGGGCATGCGAAGTCAGATGCCGGGGGTGAGAGATGTCGGGCGGGGGGGCGTTCTCCGCCCGCGGTCTGGATCGCGCGCGGGCATGAAAGGGCTTGGCGAGGTCAGGGGTATGACATATAGTCATACCAGGAGGCCCGAGATGGCGCGATCCAAGGTGGCGATATCGATCGACGAGATCACGTTGGAGCGGCTCGACCGCCTGGTCGAGCGCTCCGTCTTCCCCAGTCGCAGTCAGGCGATCCAGATCGCGGTGGAAGAGAAGCTGGAACGGCTCGAGAGATGCCGGCTCGCGCGCGAGTGCTCCAGGCTCGACCCGAAGTTCGAGAGGGCCCTGGCGGAGGAGGGGATGAGCGAGGATCTATCCGAGTGGCCCGAGTACTGAGAGGCGAGATCCGGCTGGCAGATCTGAATCCCGTTCGCGGGCACGAGCAGGCCGGCCAGCGACCCGTGCTCGTCCTAAGTCATGACGTCTTCAACGAGCGCTCCGGCACCGTCATCGCCGTCGCCCTCACGAGTCAACCGCAGAGAGCGGGCTTCCCGCTCACTCTAGAGCTGAGGGCGAGGACTCTTCCCAAGCGATCCTGGGTGAAGATCAGCCAGATTCGAACCCTTTCGGTGGAGCGGATCGGGAGGCGAGTCGGTCGCGCCGCGCCGGAGGAAGTCGCTCAGGTGGTCGAGGGCCTCCACGAGATCATCGGGGCCTGACTGCACGGATGCGCAGAGCGGGCGTCTCGGACGCGCCCGAGACGGCCTAGGCAGACTCCGCGATCGGCAGCGCCGGCCTCAACTCATCTCCCTCCGGGTGTCGCATCGAGCCGATCGCGGCACGGCTCCGGCGCCACAGCCAGAGGATCTGAAGTCCGTTCGCGATCACGGTCGTTGCCAGCGCGACGTAGAGGCCGGTGGCTCTCCCCATCCGGATGCCGAGGAAGAGGAGCAGGATGCTCGTCAAGAGATAGACCGCCACCGCCTCCGTGACTCCCCTCGTGCGGTGGGTGTGGACGAGAATCCCCTGGTGCCAGCTTTGCCAGACCCCGAAGCACGGCATCAGGATGACGATCCAGAGCGCGTTCCCGGCAAGGGCGGCGAGGGGCGGCGCCAGCGCCGAGAGCTTCCCGAAGTAGATCGGGGCGAGAGGCGTGGCGGCGACGATGAGCATGAGCGACGATGTCGTCGTTCCCAGGATCAAGGCGAAGCGGCGGAGGCTCCTCCGGGCGCCCGGCTCTCCCAGGAGAGCGACGACGACCTCGTTGAAGGCGATCCCCACGCTTCGAAGCGTGAAGCCCAGTCCCGAGATGACGGGCCAGACGGCCAGCGAGTCGAGCGCGCGCGGCATGCGGCTGATCGCGGCGCTCCCGATCGGGGTCGCCGTGAGCGCGATGAGCGGCGTCATCGCGAGAGGAACGTAGAAGTGCAGGAATCGCGAGACGGTCAGCGGCCTCTCGAGAGGCGGCGCCTCTCGCAGCGGACCCTTCAGGACCGGGCGCACGGTGACTCCGGCGAAGATCGCCTCGCATGTCACCCCGGTCGCGACCGCCGCCGCTCCGACGACGATCCCCGGTATGTCCCCCACGAGGTAGCCGATCGCGAGGACGAGGCCGTTTGAGCCCAGCCGGACGGCGGTGCCGAGGCCGACCAGATGCGAGCGCCCGAAGCGGATCAGGACTCCCTGCTGCAGGCGCCGGTAGGCGATCGCCCAGGTCCAGGGCGTCATGATGATGAGCCCGATGCGGGCAGCGCCCCGGATCTCCTCGGGCGCTCCGATCAGCCGTCCCACGACGAGATCGTAGAGGGGCGTCAGCGCGATCAGCAGATGGATCAGAGTGAGGCCGCCTCCCATCCACATCATGAACCGCCGCTGAAGCCTGTACGATTGCCAGTCCTTGGAGAGAGCGGTCGAAGTGGAGAGGAGCATGATGATCGGGGCTTCCACGATCATCGACAGCGGGAAGACGACGCCGCCGTAGGCGGCCAGGCTGATCTTCGGGTCCGCGAGGCGGGCCATGATGGCGCTCACAGCCGGCAGCTCGAGCCCCATCAGGATCCAGCTGCCGGCGAGCGGCCACCAGGTCCTGAAGACGCGCCGCAGGCTCATGGGGGAGCCGGCCGCGCCCTTCTCTGTCGCGTTCGAGGCCACAAGCGATTCTACACCGGTCGCTTGACCGCACGAGAGTCTCTTCCTAGCTTCGAGTCAATCGGACGCGAGACGGGGGAGGAGTCACCCTCGCGCTCGGCCGTTCGGCCTCGAAAGGAGCAGAGCATGGACTACACGCGTCTGGGTAGGACCGGCCTCAGAGTGAGCAGGCTCTGCCTCGGGACGATGAACTTCGGCCCTCACGCGACCGACGCGGAGAGCTTCGCGATCATGGACAGGGCCCTCGAGCTCGGGATCAACTTCTTCGACACCGCCAATGTGTACGGATGGCGCAAGGGGGAAGGGGTCACCGAGCAGATCATCGGCCGCTGGCTCGATCAGCAGGGGGGGCGGCGCGAGAGGATCGTCCTCGCCACCAAGGTCTACGGCTCGATGGGGGATGGGCCGAATGATCGCCGGCTCTCGGCCTACCACATCCGGAGCGCCTGCGACGAGAGCCTCCGCAGACTCAAGACCGATCGGATCGACCTCTATCAGATGCACCATGTCGATCGCGATACGCCGTGGGAGGAGATCTGGGAGGCGATGGAAGGGCTCGTGCGGGCCGGGAAGGTCCTCTATGCCGGAAGCAGCAACTTCGCCGGGTGGAACATCGCCCAGGCTCAGGGGATTGCCGCCTCCCGCCGTTTCCTGGGGCTTGTCTCGGAGCAGAGCCTCTACAACCTGAAGGACAGGATGATCGAGCTGGAGGTCATCCCTTCCTGTCGCGCCCACGGCCTCGGCTTGATCCCATGGAGTCCGCTGGCCGGCGGGCTGCTCGCCGGCGCGCCGGCGCACGCCAGGGACGGGCGTCGCGCATCGGAGGGCGTCCTCAAGAGCGCGCAGAAGAACGGGCCGCAGCTCGAAGCATATGAAGCCCTCTGCCGCGAGATCGGAGAGCGGCCGGCAGATGTGGCCCTTGCCTGGCTCCTGCGCAACCCCGCGGTGACCGCCCCCATCATCGGTCCCCGAACGATGGAGCAACTGAACGGGAGCCTGCGCGCATTGGCCCTGTCCCTTCCGGAGGATGCCGTCAAGCGCCTGGAGGAGATCTGGCCGGGCCCGGGCGGCGAGGCCCCCGAGGCATACGCATGGTGACGATGCGCGCGCGGTCATGTCCTCTGAGAGCCCCTGTCCCGCTCTTCATCGCCTGTCTGATGATCTTGGCCGCGAGCGCCGTCGCGGCTGCAGCGCCGGCATCCCAATCGGGCGACGGCGCGCGGATCGAGGGCCTCGACACGCTCGCGACCCGGACTCTCTTGCGCGCCTTCGATGGCCTCGGAATCGCGCCGGTTGAGCTCGGCTTCGACAAGCTCTATGCGGAGGACGACACCTTCCGCCTCGCGATCGTCGAGGAACTCCTGAACGATCCACTCCGTCTCCCGAGCTGGCAGGCGAGGACGGTCGAGGGAATCCGCCGCATCGTCGACGGGTGCCGGGACTCCCCGCACCGAATCGGGGCTCTGATCCAGGACCTGGGGGAGATCGGCGAGGCTTCGATCCGCCCGGCCCGGAGCGCGCCCGGAAGTGACAATGCCTCCGGCGCGGTTCGAATGCGCCCTCCCGCGAGCCGGCGCCACCACGGGCGATGGGCCGGCGAGTGGGGCCGTCGCTCGGACGACAATCGCGCCGCGCCGCCGGTCTCGAGGTTCATCGACGGATGCCTCGCGGCCGAGCGGGACCTCGATCGAGCCTTCGCCCGGCTGACCGACCGGGACAGGACGACGATCCTCCTTCTGGCGCCCGCTTTCTGGGGGGACTGGGAGGATCCCGACTCCCCTGATCGATTGCGCAAGGGCGCGCTCCACCGCGAAGTCGGCTCGCCGATCGACACGACGGGAAGAGTGACCGCGGATCCGATCCTCGATGCCGCGACGCGGCTCGATCGTTCGGCGCTGACCCTTGCCGCCTGGGAGTTCGTCAAGGCCTTCGCGGTTCTCGGCGAGGGGATCGCCGCGGGGCGCTTCGGCGAGGGGACCGCGGCAGGAGGCTCTCCATCGACAGCGGGGCGAGGCCTCCTCGACCGCGTGAGCGGCAGCGGCCGGAAGATGGAGGGGATCACAGGGAGGGTCCGCGGCGTCCACGACACTCCATGGGGACTGCTCGTCATCGGCGGAGATGGGCCAAATGTCTACTCGGCCGAGGCCCTCTCGCGGATCGCCTTCCTCATCGAGCCGGGGGGAGACGATGTCTACCGCGGCCGGATCGCTTCGGCCCTCGGCGGGCTGACCCGGTCCTTCTCGGGGATCTACGACCACGAGGGGAACGACCTCTACGACGCGCACGATCGTCCCTTCGCCCTGGGCGGGGCCGTTCTCGGCGTCGCGGCGCTCATCGATCGCTCGGGCGACGACGTCTATCGCGGAGATGACGGCGCCCAGGGAGCCGGCTTCTTCGGAGTGGGGCTTCTCTACGACGGCGCCGGCGTAGACTTCGTGGAGGGGCGCAACTTCTGCCAGGGGGCGGGAGCCTTCGGCCTCGGGGCGCTCATCTCGAACGGCGCGGCGACGCCGCCTCCCGCGCCGAGCCCCGAGGAGGATCGCGCCTTCGCCCTGGGAATCGTGAAGGTCCCCGGCACGGGGGCCTTGCCCGTCCGCTACGACGACAACGACATCTATCAGGCCGCGCGGCAGTCGCAGGGATTCGCCTCGACCTTCGGCGTCGGCCTCCTCCACGACGAGACGGGCAACGATCTCTATCGCGCCGGCGGCCGTTACCTCCACCGCCCGCTGCGCCCGAACGACTTCCAATCCCTCTCGCAGGGATTCTCGATCGGCTTCCGTCCGCGCGCCGCGGGAGGGATCGGGATCCTGATCGACGAGGAAGGGAACGACTTCTACAACGCCGAGATCTACGCGCAGGGGGTGAGCTACTGGTACTCGATCGGCCTGCTGCACGATCGCTGCGGCAACGACCGCTACCACGCCACCCACTACGCCCAGGGCGCGGGGGTCCATCTCGCCGTCGGCTCGCTCTGGGACGGCGGAGGCGACGACCAGTACGTCTCGCAGTTCGGCGTGACGCAGGGGACCGCCCACGATCTGTCGGTCGGCTTCCTGCTCGACGAGTCGGGGGACGACTACTATGTCGTCGACGGCGGCCAGGGGATGAGCATCACGAACTCCTCCGCCATCTTCATCGACGCGATGGGCAACGACCTCTACGCCACGACCGGTGGGGGGCAGGGGACGCTCACATGGGCGCGCGGATTCTGCGGGGCGGGGATCTTCCTCGATCTCGAGGGGAAGGACACATACCCCGCGCACTCCGGCGGGAAGGACGGCGCCGTCTGGAGCCACGACCTCTACGCCCTGGGGATCGACCTCGATCGCGACCTGCAGCTTCCCGGGGAGACGACTCCTGACATCGTCCTGACCGCGCAAGACACCGTGCGCTCCGTGAAGGATCTCTTCGCCGAAGCCTCGATCTGGGAGGTCGGAAGCGCGCGGGAGAAGGTCCGCCGCGCCCGCAAGGCGCTTTCCACGAAGGGGCGCGAGGCGATCGAATACGTCCTGCGGGAGAAGATGGCGAGCGACGACGGCCTCGAGTACCGGGCGATCCTGGAGGTCGGGCAGACCGACCCCGAGCTGTTCACCCGCCGCATCCTGGCGCGCCTCGACGATCCGAACGGGCAGGTGCAGCGCAACGTGATCGCGCTGCTGGGAGAGATGACGCGGAAGGAGGGGCGCCTGCCTCTGGAGGGGTTGCTCTCGCGGGCGGAGCAGGAGAAGAACTGGACGAGAGTCGTCCAGGCGTTGGGGAGGATAGGCGAGCCGGTGTCGGCGCCCGCGATTCGACCCTTCCTTGGCGATCCGTCCGAGCGCAGGAGGATCGCCGCCTGCGTCGCGCTCGCATCCATCAAGGACACCCTCTCCGTTTCGGCGATGGCGGCCCTCCTCGATGATCCGCTCCTCACGGTCCGATCGGCCGCTTCCTCGGCTCTGCAGTCCCTCGGGGCGGCCGCGGTGGCTCCGACGGCCGAAACCCTGGGCGGCGCCGGCGGTGGCCGGCCGGCCGGAGAGTCGGACCCGGCGCGCGAGCATCAGATCAGAGTCAAGGTCGAGACGATCGGGAAGATCATGGTCGCGTTGGAGGGCAAGGCGGACGAGCGGAGCCTCCGCGCGCGCCGACTCGCCGTCGAGACGCTTCTGGCGGAGATGGATCGGCTGCCGCCTCACGCCCCTGCGACCGCGGCTTCCGCGGGAGCGGCCCGCGCCGCGGCGATAGGCGCCTTGATGAAGGCCGGCGATGAGAAGACGAAGGAGGCGGTCGCCGCGCGCATGAAGGGCGAGACCGATCCGCTCGTGCTGCGGACGTACGAGATGGCTCTCTCCAGGGAGTAGGAGGCGCTCTCCGGGATGCTGAATTGACTAGGGCGGCCTCTAGCGGCCGCCCTCTGTCGCTGTGCGGAAGGGGGGAGTTGAACCCCCACGAGGGAACCCTCACTGGACCCTGAACCCAGCGCGTCTACCAGTTCCGCCACTTCCGCAAAACCCTGGGATTCCGGGGCCGAGATGGTATGCTAGGCGCTCGTCACCATCGAGTCAAGCGGAGGTCAGAATGCCCGCCCCACGCGCCGGCGTGACGCCGGAGGGGATCCAGAAGGTCGTGCAGAATCGGCGGGCCCGGCACGACTACTTCATCCTCGAGTCGATCGAGGCGGGAATCGAGCTGCGGGGCACCGAAGTCAAGAGCATCAGGGCGGGGAAGGTGAACCTTGGGGACGCCTACGCGCAGGTCATCGGGGACGAGGCGTGGCTGCTGCAGATGCATGTCAGCCCATACGAGCAGGGGAATCGATTCAACCACGACCCCCTGCGCAAGCGAAAGCTCCTCCTCCACCGCCGTCAGATCCTCCGCCTGCGCCAGCACACGCAGGAGAAGGGGCTGACTTTGATCCCGCTCTCCCTCTACTTCAAGGGCCGGCACCTGAAGATCGAGCTGGGGCTCGCGAAGGGCAAGCGCTACCACGACCGGCGCGAGGATGTCGCGCGCCGGGACGCGCAGAGGGAGATCGACCGCGCGATGCGGGGGGACCGTGAGAGGTAGGCTCGATCTCGGATCCCGTCTCCTCCTGGCGGCGCTCTTCCACGCGCTCCTGTGCATCTCCAGCTCCTCCGCTCTCGCCGCCCCGGCCTTCATCGACCCCGACTCCGTCGTCATCGTCCTCCCGCAGGACGGCCGGCCGCCGCAAACCGTCCCGATCGTCGATCGGGAGGGCCGCCGCTATCTTCCCCTGGTCTCCGTGGCGCGCGCCCTCGGCGTTCCCTTCTCGTGGGATCCCTATGCCTACAGGGGTTGGCTCGAGACCGATTCGGTGCGCACCCGTTTCACATTCGACAGTTCTCTCCTCCTGCACGGCGCGGATCTGGTGCAGATGGACGACGCCGTCTCCTACGATCGTCACGGCGTCCTGATGCCGATCGACTACCTCGCCGTGCTCAAGGAGGCCCTGAGCGCGGGCCGGTCGATCTCCTGGAGGAAAGCGGAGGGGAAGTTCGTCTGGGGCAGCTCCTCGCCGCGATTCAGCCATGTGCGCCACGCGCAGGTGGGGCATCGCAGCAGCGTCCGCCTGAGCGGCCCCCGCCCGGATCGCAGCATCCTGCTCTGGTCTCCCGTCGCCGGGCTCGACGTGCTGTTGGAGGGCGTCGCGCCCCATGCCGAGAGCCTTGTCGTGAGCCCCGCCCGCGGCCTGCTCGACGTGAGAGAGGTGACCGGATGGGGTCGCGGGAGCCGGATCCACGTGCATGTCGACCCTCGCGCCCTCGGCGCTTCGATGAGCTACGACGAGCGAGAGGGATTCCTCGAGCTGGCCGCGACGACATCCATCGATGAGGTCGACCGGGGGAGGTTGCGGCCTCTCCGCCGCGCGGAGATGCCACGATCTGCCGGGGTGGAGGGCCCGATCCTCCTCTCGACCTGGACGGACGCGACCCGCGATCCGGCCGAGGCGGCCTACGCCCTCGGAGACATCGCCGACAGGATCGCGCGGATCCTGGCCGATACGCTCGGGCTGGAGGCGCTCTACATCGCCGATGTCGCCGCCCCGGAGGAGTTCGCGGCTCGCGCGAACCGCGCGCGCGCGCGTTGCGCGGTCGCCTTCAAGCTCGACTCCTACGGAACCGGCGCCGGACAGGTCCAGGTCTGGGCGCCCCTGGCCCGCTTGCGGTGGGAGGCGCTCAGCCAGGATGAGACCGCCCGATCGGCCGCCGCCCGGCTCCTCCTCTGGAGCGAGACGCCTCTTCTGTCCGCGGGCGCATCGGAGCAGCTCGCGGCGACGATCGCCTCTCACCTCGAGTCGCTTCTCGCGCCCGATGTGGTCGTGCGCGGGCGCCGTCCCTCCCGCTGGCTCGAGGGATTGACGATGCCCGCGGTGCTCGTCTATCCCGCCCTCACCAACGACCCGATCTCCCTCGAGAGGCTCCTCGATCCCATGAAGCGGGCCGAGTTCGCCCGCTCGATCGCCTTTGGGATCTCCGAGGCCCTCACGCTCGGGACCTACGAGGAGGTCCGTCTGTGAGGCGGCTGGGCTGGATCCTCGCGCTGGCTCTTGTCGTGGCCGGCGGCCTTCTGCTCGTGCGTGGGCTCGCCCGCCTCATCCAGCAGCCGCAGGAGGTCGAGGCGCGCGGCGTCCCGCCCGGCTCTCCGCTGCGAGCCGTGCGACTCTACTTCGGGGCGACCGACCATGTGGGGCTCGTCTCGGAGGAGAGGGTCATCCTCGATCCCGGGAGCGTCGAGACGCTCGCCGCGGCCGTAGCGACCGAGGTCCTGGCGGGCCCGACGGACGGAGTGACCGGTTTCTCTTCAGCGACGGCCGTCCGCGCCTTCTACCTCACTCCCGACGGCACCGGCTACCTCGATCTTTCGCAGGATGTCCTGAGGCGGTGGCCGCGCGGCGACGGTCTCGAGTGGGTGAGCGTGGGATCGCTCGTCCGCTCGATCGCCGAGAACGTCCCGGCGGTGCGCGCGGTGCAGATTCTCGTCGAGGGGCGGGTGGTGGAGCGCACCCCGGGCTCGATCCCCCTCGATCTTCCGCTCGTCCCCGAGGCGTTCGGAACGACGGGCGAGGTGCTACCGTAGTGGGACGATGGCAGCGCGACCCGCTTGGGCGCCGCTCCGAGTCGCTAGATTCCGTCTAGGGGGATTCCGATGACCGATTCGATGGCCGCTTCACGGGACAGAGGGGAACCGCGCGATCAGCGGGATCTGCCGATCGGCGTCTTCGATTCGGGGATCGGCGGGCTCACGGTGGTGCGGGAGATCCTCCGCCAGCTGCCCGGCGAGAACGTGGTCTACTTCGGGGACTCCGCGCGCGTCCCCTACGGCGGCAAGTCGCCCGAGACGGTGACCCGCTTCTCGATCGAGAACACCCACTTCCTCGCGCGGCGCGGCATCAAGTTCCTGGTCGTCGCCTGCAACACGGCGAGCGCGCTGGCCCTGCCCGTCCTGCAGCGGAGGTTCGATCTGCCGATGATCGGCGTGATCGATCCGGGCGCGCGGGAGGCCGTCCAGAGGACGCGGAACGGGAAGATCGGCGTGATCGGGACGACGGGAACCGTCGGCTCGCGCGCCTATGACCGGGCGATCGCCGAGATCGCGCCCGACTGCTCCGTCGAGGCCGCGGCCTGCCCGCTCTTCGTTCCCCTCGCCGAGGAGGGCTGGACGGAAGGGGAGATCCCCCTGGGCATCGCGAGGACCTACCTCGATCCCCTGCGCGGAAGCGGCGTCGACACGGTGATCCTGGGCTGCACGCACTACCCGCTTCTGCGGGGTGTGATCGCCGATGCGCTCGGCGCGGAGATCCTCCTGATCGATACGGCCGAGGTGACCGTGGCGGAGGTTCGCCGCCGGCTCGAGGAGCGGGGGCTCCTGCGTCCCCCGGGCGCTGGGGACGGCGAGCGGCATTTCTTCCTGAGCGATGTCCCCGTGCGTTTCCGCGAGATCGGCGGCAGGTTCCTCGGCGAGCCGATCGACGACCTCGCATGGATCGAGCAGTCGGACATCCCATGGTACGAGAGGTGACGGGAGCGATGGCTACGCCGAGACGGGGCGGGAACCCAGGAAGCGAGCTCGGGGCCGGACGCGAAGGCGCCGGCGCGCGCGCGGACGGTCGCGGAACGCTGCGGATGAGGCCGATCCGCATCCTGCGCGGCGTCCTGGCGCACGCGGAGGGTTCGGCTCTCATCCGCATCGGCAGGACGCAGGTCCTCTGCGCGGCCAGTGTGGAGGAGAGGGTCCCGGTCTGGCTGCGAGGCCGCGGGCAGGGGTGGCTCACGGCGGAGTACGGCATGCTCCCCTGCTCGGTTCCCAACCGGGCGCAGCGGGGAAAGACCTCCGGACGCTCGTTCGAGATCCAGAGGCTGATCGGAAGGAGCCTGCGGGCGGTGACCGACCTCTCCGTCCTCGGGGATCGCACGATCACGATCGACTGCGACGTGATCGAGGCCGACGGCGGGACCCGTGTCGCCTCGATCACGGCGGGATGGATCGCCCTCCACGATTGCGTCGAGCGGCTCCGCGAGAAGGGGCTTCTCAAGAAGGATCCCCTCAAGGACCGCGTGGCGGCCGTCAGCGTGGGGCTCGTCGACGGCGCGGGGATCCTCGATCTCTCCCACTCCGAGGACTCGCGCGCCCAGGTCGATCTCAACGTCGTCGGCACGGCCGGGGGGCTCCTGGTCGAGGTCCAGGGGGCCGCGGAGGGGGATCCGTTCCGGGAGGAGGATCTGCGGATGTTGGTGCGGATCGGCCGGCGCGGCCTGGCGGCGATGCTCCGCGCCCAGGAGAAGGCCCTGGCTCGCCCGCCCTCGCCCGGCGTCGACCTGGTCAAGGCGCCATGAGGATCGTCCTGGCGACCGCCAACAGGGACAAGGTGCGCGAGCTGCGCCACGCGCTGGAGGGGCTCGCTGTCGAGATCCTGACGCGCGACGACTTCCCGGGGGTCCCGGATGTGACGGAGGACGGCCGCACGCTCGAGGAGAACGCCCTCAAGAAGGCTCGCGCTCTCTGCGCGGCGACAGGGTTGGTTGCCGTGGGAGATGACACGGGGCTCGAGGTGGCGGCCCTCGGCGGCGCGCCGGGGGTCTACAGCAGCCGGTTCGCCGGCGCAGGCGCCACCTACGCGGAGAATGTCCAGAAGCTCCTGCGGGAGATGGACGGGGTGCCGATGGAGCGGCGCGGAGCGCGATTCCGCTGCGTGATCGCCCTCATCGAGCCGAGCGGGGCGGAGATTCTCGTCGATGGAACCTGCGACGGGACGATCCTGACCGGGCCGCGCGGCGATGGGGGTTTCGGCTACGATCCGATCTTCTCGGTTCCGCCCGAGGGTCGAACCTTCGCCGAGATGACGATGGAGGAGAAGGACAGGATCAGCCACCGCGGGCGGGCGATGGCATCCATGAGGAGGCTTCTCGCGGAACGCTTCCTGCTTGGCTAGGCTGGCGCGCCCGGAGGGACTCGAACCCCCGACCCGCGGATTAGAAATCCGCTGCTCTATCCACCTGAGCTACGGGCGCGTGTTGGCGTGGCCGGAGGCCTGGCAATGGGAATGGGGTGGATGATGGGGCTCGAACCCACGACATCTGGAACCACAATCCAGTGCTCTGCCAATTGAGCTACATCCACCGCCATGTTCTTGTGGAGAAGCCTTCGGGGTGAGAGGATTTGAACCTCCGACACCCTGCTCCCAAAGCAGGTGCGCTACCAGGCTGCGCCACACCCCGAAAAGGGACTGCCATGGGGCGCAGAAGGAAGCCTACGGCACCCGGCCCGGGTTGACAAGGGGCTTGGACCGCCGGCCGGATGGGCCGGGAAGGAGCTGGATTCGATGGGAAGTCTGAACAAGGTCATGCTGATCGGGAACCTCGGGGCCGATCCTGAGATCCGCCGCACCCAGTCGGGGCAGGTCGTCGCCACCCTGCGCCTCGCCACGAACGAGAGATGGGGCGACCGCGACGGGAACCAGCAGGAGCGGACCGAATGGCACCGCGTCATCGCCTGGGGCCGGCTTGCGGAGGTCTCAGAGCAGTATCTGCGGAAGGGGCGCCAGGTCTACGTCGAGGGACGCCTGCAGACGCGCCAGTGGCAGGATCAGGAGGGGAAGACCCGCTATTCGACGGAGGTGGTCGCGCAGAACCTCCAGATGCTGGGATCCCGGGGCGCCGGAGGCGAGCCCGACATGGAAAGGGATCGGGGAGCGATGCCGGCCGGGGTGTCGCGGACGGCCGTTCCCGAGGGGCAGCCCGAGTACGACGATTCCGGCCCTGTCGGCCAGGGGGACGACAGCGACCTTCCGTTCTGAGCCGGTCCGCTCCCCTTGACCCCCGGGGGAGCGGTATCTACACTTGGTTCTTGTCTGTTCGGCTGAACATGCGCCACTAGCTCAATTGGCAGAGCAACTGACTCTTAATCAGTAGGTTCAAGGTTCGATTCCTTGGTGGCGCACCATCTCGATGGAAACTGGGGGCGCCTGGTTTCGACGGGGGGAGGGAAGCCAGAACTGCGTGCCGAGCTGTCATGGCCTCGTAAAACCCATGGCAACGTTCAACTGCCAACACTGAATTGGCACTAGCCGCCTAGCGGCTACGTCCTCTGCGGTTGTGCCTACTGGGTCGCAGAAGGACGTCGTTACAGATGGCTAGTCGCGGAAGCGTCTCGGTACCGCGGCGAAACTAAACGAGGCTGGCCCTGACTGGATCCTGACGGCCGGAGCTTGAGGGGCGAGATACAATAGACCGCATACGCACGTAGAGGTTCTCGCAGATCTCCTTTCGGACGCGGGTTCGATTCCCGCCGCCTCCAATTATATGTAGGGCAATAATTTACGGCTGGACGATGCTCTGTGCCTCAATAGAGGGTCGTCATACATGCCTGTCGCCGCTCTCTTGTCGGTCGGTCTCCGAGGCCTGATCTGGTTCAAGGGCGTGGGCCATCCGGAGCGTGAGGAATGCCACCATGCGCTCCTCTTCGGAAGAGGCACGATGCTCGCGTGAGGCGCGGGCAGCGATCCTCACACTTCAGCTCACGCGATCGAGGTAGCCCCGCCTGCCAGAGCAGGTCCGCCCGCCCGGCGCTTTGTGCCTTCTGAGGGTCGCGTTGTTGCTCGTATGGCGAAACTCCTTGCTGCACGCGGGACATCGGAACACGTACGTCGGTCCGACGCGATGCGTCCTGGGAGAGGTCGTCGTCCGCAAGCGCCGAGTCGGCGCTGCGGCATGACGCTGGGGAATCGCAGACGGCAGGATCGGCGCGAAGCCGCCGGAGACGAACTCGATCCGGTACCGAGGCGTGAAGGGCTGATCCGTCGGCCGCGCGTTACGGATCTCGGCAGTGTTGAACGCCTTGATGTGTGTTCCCCCAACCTCCCAGGCGTAGAGGAGGATGTTCCCGGTTCCCGCTTGCCGTAGTGAGTAGGGTTCGACCAGCCGGTCGCGTCCGTGGTAGGTGAAACGAATGAGAAGCCGGTTCGACCCGGCGAAGCGGATCGCCTCGAGTCCGAGGCCCCGACCCCAGTAGCGGATCCCAGCAGGCGCGATCGACTCAAGATCGCCTGGAATGGGCGCCCGAGGGAGTGCAGCGGCGGGAATCGGAACAGGAGTGTCGATCCACTGCAAGGAGGCGGGGACGCCTTCGAGCATGCTGTCGATGGGCGGAAGCTGCGGCAGTTGGTGCCGGAGCATGTTCTCCCACTCGGACCTGAGCTCTTCCGCCGTCCGGACATGAGCAACGAGTCGAGCGGATGTCGGGATCTCAAGTGCCTTCGCCTGGCATTTTCCTCGGAAGAGCTCCCGCGTCCGCTCGAGATTCAGACCGACGTCTTGGTTGTTCAGGACGTAGACGACGTCATAGAGGTCCCGCGGGCGCGTGCGCTCCTGAAGCGCCCGGGTCTTCTCAGCGAGAAGCTCTTCGAGCGGATAGGCCCGGATGCTCGCCGGAAGCGGGAGCGTGTCCGGATACGGATGGAAGATCGGAGCGCCGACCGGTTCGCTGAGGAGGGGTTCGTGCGCGGTGAGGTCGAAGAGGATCCGGCGGGGTTCTCCCGGGAAGGCGAGCGGTCCCTTGTATCCGAGCCGCGCCTTGAAGGTCGCGCGGCCCTGTTTGTCGTGCCTTTCGTCGACGACGATAGTATCCGCGGAGATCTCGATGCCGCTCTCCTCCGCCACGGCATGGGCGACCTCGCGCAAAACCGTGAGGATCTCGTCCCGCGCGTACGGTGCTTCCGGCCGCAAGGTGAAGTCGAGATCCTCGGAGAACCGGTACGTTTCGAAGTAACACTTCTTGAGGCAGGTGCCGCCCTTGAACACCCACATCTCGCTGACGACGGGATGGCGTCCCAAGCCCCAGAGCAGCCAGCCTAGGACGTAGTCCTTCTCGACGACCTCGGGCCGGAGTTGCCACTCGCTCGCCCGATCGAGGATGTCCTGCTTCGTGATCATTCGTCGTCTGATGAGGGGATCGATGCGTTCACCCAGAGTCCCCAACGCTTCAGGAGGCGCCCCTTGCTCCGAATCGACGGATCGAGTCGGATGACGCCAGTGCTCCGCCGGGCATGGGAGGTCAAGATGAGCGCCGTTTCTGTAGGGAAGAGCCGTTCGAGAAGAAACCCGAATCTCTTGATCCCAGCGGCCCGTGTCGCGTCACCGAGGTATTCGAGGATCTTCGGGAAGTTCGAGCTCTTCTGTGCGGCGTATGTCTTCAGGATATCGGTGAGGTGCCGGATTCCGCCAGCCCAGGTCGGATCAACGAGGGCGTCCGCGATCGTCCGCTCACGGTCCGAGACCGGAACCCGAACAGCCCCGCGCCACACCGGCGCGGTTCCGACAACGCGATCCGGGCGGACTCGGACGAGATGGAACTCCGTGCCGAGAAGACGCGGCGAGCGATTCCGAACGGCGGCGGCGGTCACGACGAAGGTGGACCGGAAGAGCTGTTCGGTCAGGCCCCAGTGCTCGGCCGCGCTCCAGCCGCCGATGTAGCACGGGGAGAAGAGACGGAGAGCGAGCACCCAGGGGTCGGGCGCGACCACAGCCTCACCGGCGCTCGACTCAAGCGGCAGGACGTAATAGAGTCCGCGATGCACGCGGGCGAGCCAACCCCGCCGGGCCAGGGCGGCCAGGCGGACGGCCGTGGATCGGCGGCTCAGGCCGAAGAGCGACGCGGCTTCGTCGACGGTGACAATCCCGCCGACGGCATTCCGAGCCAGGACCGTCAGGACAGCCCTTGCTGACGTGGACTCGCCCATTGCCTTATTTCGTAACGAGTTAGGTTCCATGGTATGATGCGAATGCCGTTATTCCTCTATTCCAGATACAACTGCACTCGCAGTGTACCCCTGTGGATCCCCCTGTCAAGACCGTCGGTTCAGAAGATCGCGACGCCGGGACAACGACAAGCGCTGCCCAAGTCCAAGGCCGCCGCGACCACTGCACGGAGCGCGCGCTGAGAGTCGCGGTCGGCGGTCCGCGCGAGGAGCCGTTCTTCCTGGCGCGCGCCACGCTGCGCTGGAGCGGGCGACAACAGAGAGAAGGATGATGAAGAAGATCGAAACCGATGCCGAGGAATGGGTCAAACTGGATCAGCTCATTGCGGAGATCACGGTCCATGCGCAGGGCGACGACGAGCAGTTCCAGGCGTTTCGGCAGATGCTCGCAGCCCGAATCAGTCTGCCGTCCGACGGGTTCGTCATCGGTGAACCTGTCTCGGTCGTGGGGTTCGAATACGATGGAAACCAGCGGCGCGGGTTGACGGTGCGGTGCCGGCGCCATGACGGCTCCGAGCATGTCGTGGTGGCATCTGAAGTCATACTTCCCGCAAGCACGGGCGGGGCTCGCTACCTTGACGCTTACCGGATGTGGATGGGCCTCGATCCGTCGCCTCGCGACGTCGCAACTCCGCCCTTCCGCAAGCGCCAGCACAAGGTCAAGGCGGCCGACATCGACCTCGGCGGTCCCGTCGAGCTTGTCGTGCTGTCCGTCGCGCAGAACGCGGCGCGTTGCAGGCTCCTGGGCAGCGATCGGGTCATCACGCTGCGCCCGAGTCGTCGCCTCTGGGATCTCGTTCCCGGCGAAATCGCGGTGGTGAGTCCGCGCAGACAGTGGAGCTACGCCGGTCACCCCTACCTGTCCGGCGAGATCGATTCAACGCGACTCGACGCCGCTGCGCTGGGCCTCGTGCCGCTGAAGCTAGAAGACCAGGGCGCCTGGACTCCTGGCGAGGACTACTGGGGTGAGGAGGATGAGCCGATCGAGGACTGGGCCAAGCCGATCATCGCCCATGGCCCCAGGCGAGCATTCGAGATGGAACAGGTGGTGCCGGGGAGAGACGAGCACGATTTCGACTCCGACCCGATCTGCGAGTCCAACGACCTCAAGGATGCTGGTGATCATGTAGCCGCGCACAAGATCCTCATGGGGCTCTGCTGGGCGGATCTCCGTTGTCTGGATGCCCATGCACATCTCGGCAACCTGGTCTTCGGCCATGGGCTGGGGGAAGCGATTCGTCACTACGAGGTCGGGTTTCGGATCGGCGAGCTGTCGCTGGGCCCGAACTTCGATGACCTCCTGCCCTGGGGACATATCGACAACCGACCGTTCCTACGTTGCATGCACGGCTTCGGCCTCTGCCTGTGGCGCCTTGGCCGATTCGAGGAAGCCGCGCGTATCTTCGACCGGATGCTCTGGCTCAACCCGTCGGACAACCAGGGCGTGCGCTTCCTAATCGACGACGTGGGGAGAAAGAGGGCCTGGGAAGGCCGGGAAGGGAGGTGACCAAGTGGGGAAGAAGTTGATGAGGCTGGGCCCGAAATCATGAAACGATACAACGCTGATGGAGGAATCCCCACGCTCCAAGTCGCGCTCACTGAGTACATGAACGCGGACGACCTCAGGAAGCTCGCCGCGCTGACCAAACAGAAGCTGCCCACCAGGAAGGGCGACCTCAGCGACCTCATCTTGCGGCATCTCGGCGGGGAGCGGTTGCGCACAGCCTGGCAATCCCTCGATGAGCTGCAGCGCGCGGCCATCGCCGAAGTTGTGCACTCGAGCTCGACCCGGTTCCTCGCCGATCGGTTCCTCGCCAAGTACGGACGAGATCCGAACTGGGGCACCGGCGACAAGTACGGCTACCAGCGCAGCCCGTCGATGCTGGGCTTCTTCTTCTACGGCAACGGGGTGATGCCGGACGATCTCAAGGCGCGGCTCAAGGCGTTCGTACCTCCCCCTGTCGAGGCCAGAATCAAGGTGATCGCGGACCTGCCGGCCGCCCACGCCCTTCCGTTCTCCCGGTGGAACCCGAAAACCCATGCCACGGAGAAAGGCACCAAAGAAGTCCCGCTCGCGGTTCACGAGACCGAGAGAACCGCCCAGCGGGAGCTACTCTCCATCTTGCGGCTCGTTGACGCTGGCAAGGTTTCAGTGAGCGACAAGACGCGTCGTCCCTCGTCTACGGCAATCGGCATAATCACGAACATCCTCGAGGGTGGCGACTACTACCCACGCCTCCCGGTCAAGGACAAGTGGCACGACGAGAACGCCGGGCCGATCCGCGCGTTCGCCTGGCCTCTTCTCCTCCAGGCCGGCGGCCTGGCTCAGCTCTCGGGCTCGAAGCTGCAGCTGACGAAGGCAGGCCGAAAGGCGCTCGCCGAGGCCGCTGCCGAGACGATCCGGACAATCTGGACGAAGTGGGTGGACACGACCATTCTCGACGAGCTGTCACGCATCGATTGCGTCAAGGGCCAGAGCGGCAAGGGCAAGCGTGGGCTCACGGCCGTATCCGCGCGGAGGGACGCGATCGCCAATGCGCTGGCCGAGTGTCCGGTCGGAGTCTGGATCCTGACCGATGAGTTTTGCCGCTTCATGCGAGCCTCGGACAACGATCTCTCGGTGACGCGTAACGCCTGGAACCTCTACATCAGCGAGCCCCAGTATGGTTCGCTGGGCTATGACAACAGCGCGCGCATTCTGGACGAGCGCTATCTCTATTGTCTCCTCCTGGAGTACGCCGCCACGCTCGGTATGATCGATGTCGCGCTCATTCCGCTAGTTGGCGCTCGCCGCAACTACGGCAATATGTGGGGCACGGACGGGCTGGCGTACTTCAGTCGCTACGACGGACTGATGTACTTGCGAATCACCCCGCTCGGCGCCTACTGCCTGGACGTCTCATCGAACTACCAGCCCACGCCTGTCGACGTGAGACCCGTACTGCGGGTGCTGCCCAATCTGGAGGTTGCGGCCATCGGTGCGGAGCTCGAACAGAGCGACCGGCTTGCCTTGGATACCTATGCAACCAGAGTGTCGGATCTTGTATGGCGGCTGGACGCCGACAAACTCCTCGCCGCCACGGAGAAGGGCCGGCCGGTACGTGAGATCCTGGAGTTTCTGATCGCCCGGAACGGCGATGCGGTCCCCGATACGGTCACCCGCTTGCTCGATGATGTCGCTGACCGAACCTCAAAGATCCATGACCGTGGCCTCGCGCGCCTTGTCGAATGTGCCGATCCCGCACTGGCTGCGCTCATTGCCAACGATTCGCGAATGCGAAGGTACTGCATGCGAGCCGGGGATCGACATCTGGTTGTGCCGGCACCTTCGGAGGCGGCATTCAAGCGCGCCCTGCGCGAGCTCGGCTACCTCCTGGCCCTGGGCGGGGCTCGACCTGCCAAGGACCACCGCCCGAGTTCAGCGGACGACGAGACACCGCAAGCAACTGAGGTCTGACCGCGTGGCGCTGTCGCCCGAAAACGCCCTGATCGTACAGAGTGACCGCAGCGTCCTCCTGGAGGTGCGCACCCCGAGGGCTGAGGACGCCAGGGTAGCGGTTGCTCCCTTTGCCGAGCTTGTGAAGAGCCCTGAGCATGTCCATACCTACCGCCTCACGCCGCTGTCGATCTGGAACGCCCGCGCGGCGGGGCTCTCCGCCGAGATGATGGTGGCTGCGTTGCGCGAGCACGCCCGGTACCCGGTGCCTCCGAGCATTGAAGAGGAAATCACCGACCTGGCGGCGCGCTACGGCCGCGTGGTCATCACTCTGGAAGGCGGGTCGCTGCGATGCACATGCGCGGACGAGGCGACGGCCGAGCTTCTCCGCCGAGATCGAAACGCCGGCCGGTACCTCGCCGACCGCGTGGACGGGACCAGCTTCCGCGTCGACCTGGGGCAGCGCGGCGCCCTGAAGCAGGCCCTGGTGGTCGCCGGATTCCCGGCCGAGGATCTAGCCGGCTATGTGACCGGAGACAGCCTCACGATCGCCCTGCGGGAGCGCACGGCCTCCGGCACGTCGTTTGAGGTTCGCGAGTACCAGAGGCGGGCGGCGGAGTTGTTCTATGCGGCGGGTTCCGAGCGCGGCGGCAGCGGTGTGATCGTCCTTCCCTGCGGCGCTGGCAAGACGATCGTCGGGCTTGCTGCCATGGAATTGGTCGGCCAGACGACGCTCGTGCTCACAACCAGCCTCACGGCGGTCAAGCAATGGCGGCGGGAGCTGCTCGACAAGACCACCGTTCGTCCGGACGACGTCGCCGACTATACAGGCGAACAGAAGAACACGGGGCCCGTGACGCTGACCACCTACCAGATGCTCACTTGGCGAGCGGATCGGGAGGACGAGTTCCAACACCTCGAGCTCTTCCGGGCGCGCTCGTGGGGTCTCATTATCTATGATGAGGTTCATCTGCTGCCGGCTCCGGTGTTCCGCGCGACCGCTGACCTGCAGGCATGCCGGCGGCTGGGGCTCACGGCCACGCTCGTGCGAGAGGACGGCCGCGAGGGAGACGTGTTTGCCCTGATCGGACCCAAGCGCTTCGACGTTCCCTGGAGGGATCTCGAACGGCAGGCCTGGATCGCCACCGCAACCTGTGTCGAGGAGCGCGTACCCATGAGCGCTGAGCGGCGGATGGAGTACGCCCTTGCGGACAGACGGTCGCAGTTCCGGATCGCTGCCGAGAACCCGGCCAAGATGGCTCGACTGCATAGACTGCTTGATCGACACAGCGACGGCAGCGTGCTGATCATCGGGGAGTACATAGCGCAGGTTGAGGCCATCGCCGAGGAGATCGGATCCCCACTGGTCACGGGCAAGACGCCGCAAGCCGAGCGCGAGCAGATCTATGATCGTTTTCGTCGCAACGAGCTGCACTGCATCGTGCTCTCAAAGGTCGGGAACTTCGCCATAGATCTTCCCGACGCCGACGTGCTCATCCAGGTATCAGGCATGTTCGGTTCTCGGCAGGAGGAGGCGCAGCGGCTCGGTCGCATCCTGCGGCCCAAGGGTGATGGCCGCGCCGTGCACTTCTTCACCCTAGTCTCACGCGATACCCGCGAAGAAGAGTTTGCCCACCACCGCAAGCTTTTCCTCATCGAGCAGGGCTACTCGTACCAAGTGGTCACCGCCGATGGCGGGTGAAGACCGAGAGGCGCACTCCCGCAAGGAGCGCCGCTCCTTGGTGGTGCCCTGGCCGCAGAGCGCATGATTGCCGAGTCTCGGCTCCTTCCGAGGGCCTTGTTGGAGCATCGAGGCGTCAGGACCTGAAGGCGGCGTGCGATGGGCAGTCATTGTCCGGCGGATCAGCATGTTCACGAAGATTCAAGTGGACCCTGGTTTGATCTGGACGGCATGAAGTGGATCAGGCAGGCGGCGGGACCCTGCCCTGCCGCCTCCAAAATGCCTCCACGACCGGGGGGGACTCGGGGGGACTCCAGGGGATAGAGGGGCAACGGAAAGGCGGCGGTAACTCGTGGTTTTCGAACCCGATCCGTCCGAACTCGCGCAGCGCCATCCGGTTAGGTTCTTGCCCGTAATCGGCTTCGATTCCCGCCGCCTCCACATCCCGAAGCGTCATGTCCCGGCGTTCAAAGGGCGCACGCGCTCCAGAAGCTGTACGCACGCGATTGCCCGGACCCGCTCCGCCAAGGGAAACGTGTCCCGCCCCGCGTGAACGATCTCCAAGCGGTCCAGTTTCAGATCCACCAGTGCGGAACGCATCGACGGGGTGACCTTCGGCGCATCCGTGCGTTTGAATTCGAAACCCAGACGCCGGTTTCCGCGCACGACTAGAAGGTCCAACTCCGCTCCCGTGTGGGTCCGCCAGAAGAAGCACTCCTCCGGTCGGGCCCCGAGCCGAGCCACCACTTGCTGCAGGCAGAACCCCTCCCAGGATGCGCCGAGGGCGGGATGCGATTGCAGCTCGTCGCGCCCCCGGATGCCGAGCAGTACGTGGAGCAGCCCCGGGTCAGAGAGATAGACCCGGGGCGCCTTGACTTGGCGTTTGCCGAGGTTCTCAAACCACGGCTGGACCTGGCGGACGACGAAAGCCGCCGTCAATAGGTCGAGGTAGCGGCGCACCGTGGTGTCCGCCACGCTGAACGCCCGGCCGAACTGAGAGGCATTCCATGGCTGCCCGTGGACATGGGCAAGCATGGACCAGAACCTGCGCAGGGTGACTGCCGAGACCCGCAGCCCGAAACCAGGAAGGTCGCGCTCGAGAAAGGTGCGTACGTACTCCTCCCGCCATTCCACCGAACGCGCCTCGGAGGAGGCCAGGAAGGACCTGGGAAGTCCGCCCCTCAGCCAGAGACGATCCAGGCGGTGTGGGCCGACTTCATCAAGGTCGAAGCCGCCGACCTCGTGGTGGGCAATGCGTCCCGCCAGAGTCTCTGAGCTCTGCTGCAGGAGCTCAGGAGAGGCACTTCCCAGGACCAGGAATCGCGCCGGAGTCCGCCTCCGATCGGCCAGTACGCGGAGGACAGGGAAGAGATCGGGGCGATGCTGGATCTCATCCAAGATCACGAGTCCGCGGAGATCCTCCAGTGTGAGCATCGGCTCCGCCAGGCGGGCCGCGACCCGGGGATCCTCAAGATCCAGGAAGGTGATAGGCCCGCGATGCCTCGCGGCCAGCATGTGTGCCAGGGTGGTCTTGCCTACCTGTCGAGCCCCGAGCAGCGCCACGACCGGGTGCCGGCTCAGCAAGGACTCAACCTTTGTGAGCTGTCGAGCTCGCTCCATGTCACCCTAAGCTACTATGAAAAGTCGGCGGCAGCCACAGACATTTCATGGTGACTCGCATGTATGACCCAGCGGACCCGCAGCGTCCGCGATCCGAAGTCCGCACTCGCACCTTCCGATCGGTTCGCACGCTTCATCAAACAGCTACAGCGGGCACCGGGACACGGGAACCTGCCCTGCCGCCTCCAGAATGCCTCCGCGACTGGTGGGGGACTCGGGGGACTCGGGGGGAATGACGGAGGCCGCGGTAACCAACCATTCTACAACCCGATGCGTCCGAAATCGCGCGGCGTCAACCGGTTAGGTTTTTGCCCGCAATCGGGTTCGATTCCCGCCGCCTCCAAAGTCATCTGCTGAGACTCCTCGGAATCAGGTCGGCGCACTCGCGCATGCCCCGGAAGCACTAGAGCGCGGCCCACGGGTGCACGACAAAGCCCTGCCTCCGATATGCCCGGTCCCCTGCGTAGACCAGGGCTCCCGGCGCGTCCGGTTGACCGCTCAGCTTCCTCCAGTACTCCAGGCCCCGGAAGAAGTCCGAGGCCACCGTCATCCCCGACTTGATCTCGATCGGCATGAGACTAGGGCCAAGCTCGAGCAAGAGGTCGATCTCATGCCCCGTCGAGTCACGCCAGAAGTAGAGATCACTCTCTTCTCCCTGGTGCAGCCGATTCTTCAGCAGTTCAGACACGATCAGGCTTTCAAAGACGGCGCCACGGGATGCGTGCCCGTGAAGCTCATCCGGGGAACGGATTCCGAGGAGGTAGCAGAGCAGGCCCGTGTCGAGGAAGTAGAGCTTGGGGCTCTTGATCATCCGTTTGCTGAAGTTGCGGTGGTGTGGCCGCAGGATGTGGATCAAGAAGCTCGCCTCCAGGATCGATGTCCACCGGCGAGCCGTGGTGTGCGTGATCCCGCAGTCGGCGCCGAGGGCGGAGAGGTTGAGGAGTTGCCCGTTGCGTCCGGCACATAGGCGGATGAAACGCCCGAAGATTTCGAGGTCGCCGACGTTGAGAATGCTACGAACATCCCTCTGAACGTAGGTCTGATAGTAACCTCGCAGCCACTGCCGGGGCTCCAGTCCCTTGTCGTGGATTCTCGGGTAGAATCCCCGGAAGAGCGTTTCCATGAGGTCGGGAACGGGTCCCCTTCTCTGCCGCGGCACGGTTCGCCCCAGTCGGGATACCGCGAACGGCCTTCTACCGTCCAGCTCCGACATCGAGAACGGAAGGAGATGGAGAATGGCGCAGCGGCCCGCCAGGGACTGGCTGAGTTTCTCCAGGAGCAGGAAGTTCTGAGAGCCACTCAGGATGAAGCGCCCCGGCTTCTCCTTCTCGTCCACCAGGGTCTGGATGTAGGAAAAGAGGTCCGGCGCGCGCTGCACTTCGTCCAGGATCACAGACCCGTTGAACTGGTGCAGGAAGCCCCGCGGATCCTCGCGTGCGAAGCGGCCATCATCAGGGTCCTCGAGCGAGACATACCGGTGACGTGGAAAGGCCGTCCGAGCCAGCGTGGTCTTGCCCGACTGGCGGGGTCCCGTCAGGGTGACCACGGGGTACTGCTCCGCGGCTCGGTGAAGGATGGGCAAGAGAGAGCGCCGAATCATCGGATCCTCCGTGAAGCGTCCGCAGATTGAATTTACGATATTCAATCTGTAAGATCCACTTGCCCGAGTCAAGGACCTTCCGCGACCCGGGACGCGGGAACCTGCCCTGCCGCCTCCAGAATGCCTCCACGACCGGGGGGGACTCGGGGGGACTCCAGCGGACTCGATGGGGATAGGGAGGGCAGCGGTAACCGATCATTCTGCAAACCGATGCGTCCGAACTCGCGCCGCGCCAACCGGTTAGTTTTTTGCCCGCAATCGGGTTCGATTCCCGCCGCCTCCAATTCTATCCGTGAACACTTCAGGCGAGAGGGCCTCTGCTGCATATTGGGAATCCGATTCCCAATTTGCTTGACATGGGACCGAAAAGGGAACAGGTTGTTCGCATGGCGGCGGCGAAGTACCTGACACGCACCCTGACCCCGGTGCTCCGGCGTGTTGCCCGGGAGTTCCCGAGCGTGGTTCTCACCGGTCCCCGGCAATCGGGCAAGACGACCCTGGTCCGGCGGATCTTCGGCGCGACCCACCGCTACTGCAATCTGGACGATCCTGAGCTGCGGGAACAGGCGCGCCGCGACCCCCGATTGTTCCTCGACCGATTTCCTCCGCCTCTCATCCTGGACGAGATCCAATACGCACCCGACCTGCTCTCCTACATCAAGATGGACATCGACGAGCACCGCTCGAGGAGAGGTCGTTACATTCTCGCCGGATCGCAGGTCTTCCCTCTCATGCAGGGAGTCACGGAGTCGCTCGCGGGGCGAGTCGCCGTTCTCCATCTGCTTTCCCTCTCCCTGCGCGAAGCGGCGGGAAGCCCCGATGAGGCTGCGGCGTGGCGGGCCCTGCTCTTCCCGGCCTCTGCGCCGGCTCCGACGGGCTCGCCCGCTCGGATCGCGCAGATCATCCTTCGGGGAGGCTATCCGGAACTCAGTGTGAGCCGAAGGACAGATGCCAGGCTCTGGCATTCCTCCTATGTCAGTACGTACCTGGAGCGGGATGTTCGCTCCCTGCGTTCCGTGGGTGACCTGGGTGATTTCCAGAGGTTTCTTGTGGCGCTGGCCTCGCGCACCTCCTCGTTGATCAACCTCGAGGACATCTCCCGTGATCTGGGTGTCACCGGCAAGACGATCAAGGCGTGGATCTCCGTGCTGGAAGCGAGTGGCCAGGTCCATGTCCTCCGCCCCTTCTTCGAGAACATCGGGAAACGACTGGTCAAGCGGCCCAAGATCTACTTCCAGGACACGGGGACCCTGGGCTTCCTGCTCAGACTCAGCGAGGCGGACCAGGTCCTGGCTGGAATGTCGGCCGGCCCCCTCTTCGAGGCCGCCGTCTTCGGGCAGATCCTGCGGCTTCTCCAACACCGCGGGGAACCGGTGCGTCTGGGCTTTTGGAGGACGGCCGCCGGTCACGAGGTTGACTTCGTCGTCGAGGATGGCCGTCGCCTGATCCCCATCGAAGCAAAGGCCACGGCCACGCCGACCCGTATGGACGCCCGTGGAATCGAGGAGTTTCAGAGTCTCTTTGGTGAGAGAGCCGAGCGGGGCCTCCTTGTCTGCCTGTGCCGGGAGCGCTTCCCACTGACTCGCACCGTCGACGCCGTGCCCTTCGGGAGTTTCTAGGCGGATCGGGCGGACACTGGGAGATCGGCCCCGCCACTCTCAGTCGCACCGGGCGCACAGATGATGCATTCGTCGACCGCTGGGAGAACGGAGCGTACAGGCCAGGACGCGGGAACCTGCCCGGCCGCCTCCACAGGTGTCTGCTGTTGCGGCTTGATGTCAGATGACGAACTCCCGGCCCGCTTTGCAGCTGCCAGTTGTCTCGTCTCTCGAAACCGCTGCAACCGAAGCCGCGCCCGTTGCGGGCTCACATCCTCGGCCCCGCGCCCCTCCCTACCGCCGAATCTGAGGCATGAAGTGAACGTGCTATCGGAGCCTCACGACCCGCACGGTCTTCCCCCCTCGCGTGGCGCAGTAGACGCCGGCCGGGACAGAGCCCCCGCGCTCGTCGCGCCCGTCCCACACAGGAGCCGCTCCATGGAGGA
>VGJL01000005.1 GCA_016867495.1 Candidatus Eisenbacteria bacterium
CCACCGGGCCGTGACGCGCGTCTTCGAGCAGAGCGTCGACCTCAAACGGGCCTGCGACGGCCTGGTCAACCTCTTTGGCCTCCGCTCGAGCGGCGCGGGCGCCGTGGCGATGCGGTTTGTCCCGGTCGGTCAAGGCGGCATCCCGGCGAATGGCAACTCCATTCTCCGCGACATCGCTCAGGATCTGGTCGTCGACTCTCGCGACGCGTTTCCAATCCGAGAGGCGGGCGCGCGCTCGCATCGAGAAGCGGAGGCGGGCTCGGATCGAGAGACAGACGCAAAGTGGCTGATCGACGCGCCCGTCGAGCCGTCCATGTCGCTCCCGGTCCGTCTCGGGTGGGAAGACGGCGCGAAGGAGATTCCGCTCCCCGCTTTCCTCGAGGAGGTCAAGGACCCGGGGATGGTCACTTCTGCGGGCCGCTCCCGGTGGACCTCGGACGAGGCCGGTCAGCCTGAGAGTCCTCGCGAGGATGATCGAGTCATGATCTGCGCGGCCTCGGAAGGGGTGGGGCCGACGAACGCGCCGGAGGCGCCTGCCGGCGAGTCGTGCGCGTCCGTCGCAGAGCCGGATCGCGCCGCGAAACGGTTCCCGCGGAGGAAGTGGACGGCGGCCTTCGCAGTGGCCGTCGTCATGATGCTCGGGGTGCTCGCCATACCGGGGACGAAGCGCTTCCTAGCCCATCGCGGCTCCGGCGGCGCCGGGGGTGTGTTGCGCATCGAGCCCACGCCTCCCGCCCGGGCGATTTTCATTGACGGCGTCGATCAGGAGACCGGCTCTCCGGCGATCCTCGAGGGAGTCTCACCCGGTACGCACCGCGTGCTTCTCGACCTCGGAGTCTTCGGAGTGATCGAGGAGACGGTGAGGATCAAGAGCGATGGAACGACCGATCTCCGTCCCCGCGCGGTTGGCAGCCTGTCCATAAGCTGCGTGCAGGAAAGGCCGGGAGGGAGGGTCTGGCTCGAAGGAGGCGAGGAGGGGACGCCGCCTTGCGTCTTCAGGTCTCTCCCGGTCGGATCGATCGCCGTGTTCTACGAGGACGACACAGTCCCGCTCTGGCAACGCGAGGCGCTGGTTCAAAACGGCGAGGAGACGTCCGTACGCATCAACAACGCCTTCGCGATGGACCGGGCGCTTCTGAGGGTCGAGGCGTGGCTCTACCAGAGAGGGAGAGGGATGCGGTCGGCGGCGGGCGACAGCGTCTTCGTAGATCGCCGGTTCGTCGGCCTGACGCCCTGGGAAAAGGACGTCGCGCCCGGCCTGCACGGCGTCAAGGTTCTCGGCGCCTCGGGGCAGACCTGGACGGAGGTCGTAGATCTCGAAGCAGGGGGCAACCGCATCGTCGACCCGCGCTTCGGTCTCGAGGCATGGCCGACAATCTCCCATCAGGAACCGGGCCGCGTACTGGTGAGCGGGAGCATCCTCCTGACGGCGGTCTTCACCTCGCCCGACGGGAGCGCGCCGAGGAATCCGCGACTGCGCCTGCCAGGCCTCGACCCGCTCTCGAGGGATCTGCCTCTCGCTCCGGTGGACCCCGAACGAGGCGCGTATGTGGGGATGGTCGACCCCCGGTGGGTCCCCATGGACCGCCCTGTCGTCTACTACTTCACGACGCAGACCTCGGAGGGATCGACCCTCTCCTCGGAGCTCTATCGTTTCACTCCCGTGAGCGAGCTTTCGCTCGCCACGAGCCCCTGAGGACGGAGGGAGCCGCCCCGCCCTCGCCGGCCCTCGCGGCTTCATCGGCGCGACGCGGCCCCTTCTCCTGGCGCGTCCGGCTGCATCCATCCGCTCCGATGAGCTCGGTGGCCTTGACCAGCGGATCTCCACAGGGTATAGTTAGTTAGAGAGTACTCGACGAGACGATCCACCCGGGCTCGCGCCCGGGTCGGGGCTCCATCCACGGACGGGAGGTTCGCCGATGACACTGCGGGTGGTCTCCATGATGCTCCTCTGCGCGGCGCTCGGATCCTGCGGAGAGGCCTGGGGCGATCAGAGAGGGGAGAGCGCTCCTTCTCCTCTGGCGCGTATCGAGACGGCCCTTGCGGCCGGAGAGATCACACCGGCTGAAGGTGCCTTCTACAAGCTGCTCGCCTTGCACCGGTCCGGCCGCCTTCCCTCGCGCTTCGCCGTTCCAGAAGCGCCGCCGATCAAGTGCGGGACGCTCATTGTACAGGAGGCGCGCGCCCATCTCGATGCGATGTCGTCCGAGATGCGTCAGGCTGCGGCGGCTTTTCTGGTGCGGCCGATCCTCGACTCGTACGTCGACACCGACAACTTCCGGATCCACTACGCCACGTCGGGGCTGGACATGATCTACCAGTGGCCCAACACCGCGTACAGGGACGCCGTCGTGGCGGCATGCGACTCGAGCTACAGCTACCAGAATGACCGCCGGGGATGGCCGCATCCTCCATCGGACGGATCCAACGGCGGCGGCATCGGCTTGATCGATTGCTACGTCGAGGACAACGGAGGCGCCTACTACGGAGTCACCTACGCGGAGTCCCAGGTTCCCGGCGGCTACCCGAACGACTGGACGGCCTACTTCTGCATCGACAACGACTACCAGGGCTTCGGCTACACGGACAGAACCTGGCCGATGAAGGTCACTGTCGCGCACGAGTACAACCATGTGATCCAGATCGGGCTGAACGCGGGGGCCGGGTGGTGGATGGAAAACACAGCCACCTTCATGGAGGACGAGGTCTACGACGAGGTGAACGACAACTACGGTTACCTTGCCTTCTATACCAACAACCCGTGGACCAGGCTCGACTACGCGAACGGAGGGTTCGAATACGGCTGCTTCCTCTGGCCGACCTTCCTATCGGAGGCCTTCGGACACTCGGTGGTGCGCGATGTCTGGACCGCGTACGCCTCGAACACGAACCTGTATACCTGCTTCGACAACAAGCTGGCGGCCTTCGGGAAGAACCTGGACACGGCGGTCGCCGAGTGGACCCTCTGGAACTGCTTCACCTCGACCCGGGATGATGGAGAACACTATGTCGAGGGGGGGGCCTACAACCGCCTCGTCGTGCAGGACAACAACATCCTGACCTACCCGCAGACCAATCTTCATCCGACGAGCGGACGCTGGCCGCAGGGGCTCGGCATGAACCTGACCCGCTTCTACAGGCAGTCGGGATCCACGGACAACAAGATCCTCGTGAGCTACCAGGCCCTGAACTCCTGCGGTTACAACCACCAGATCTGGTTTGTCCGCAAGCTCCTCGGACAGCCGGTGTGGCAGATCTGGCCGGTGGCCGTCAACGGCACGGGCGCCGCCAGTTTCGAGGCGACTGAATGGGACGCCACCGAGTACATGCTCATGGCGGTCCCGATGAAGAGGGCCTGCGGGACGACGGGCAAGGACTTCCAGTTCAGCGCCTCCACGACCTACGTGGTCGATGTCGCCGACGGGATGCGCCCCGCGCGCCAGGTGCGGCTGGATCAGAACAGTCCGAACCCGTTCAGTCCTTCGACCGCGATCAGCTTCTCCCTGCCGGAGGAGGGGCCGGTCCGCTTGCAGCTCTTCGATGTGGCCGGGCGGCGAGTCCGCTCGCTCGTGGACGGGATCCTCCGCGAGGGCGAGCATGAAGTCCACTGGGGCGGGACGGACGATGAGGGATCGCGACTCGCCCAGGGGGTCTATCTCTGCGTGATCGAGGCGAACGGAGAGCGGATCGTGCGCAAGATGCAGCTTGTCGACTGACCTGACATAAGAGCGACGGCGGGAGGCCCGGATGGGGAAGCCGATCCGGGCCTTCCCATGTCCGGTGGCATGCGCCGTGCGGCGCCTCCGGGACGTGGACGGCGGCGATCCTTCCCTCTACCCGGGCCAGCGGGGCACCGAAGCGGCGCGCCCGTTCTCCGGAATCGTCTCGTTCTGCGTCGCCCTTCTGCCGCCCTATCTGCTCGGAGGGCGGCTCGGCGTTCCGAACTGGGTCTGCGTCGGCGGAGCCCTCGTCCTGGTCGTCGCGGCCTGCCTGGCTCTGTCCCTTCGGCGACGGAGACGGTGTCTCGCGGACACCCTTCTCGTCGCGATGCTCGTTAGCGTCGGGCTTGCCTTCGGTGCGGAGCGGCGTCCGGCGAGCCCGCTCCCCGTCGGGATACCGGAGCTTGTCGTGCGCGGCAGGGCTCGCGCGGCGGGCGCAGGGCTCGAAGCCGAGGGAGTCAGCTTCGCGCACCAGGGGCGCTGGCACCCGGTGGGCGGGAAGTTTCAGATCCGAGGCCGCGGCCTGTCTGCCGGAGGGTTCGTTGGCAGGGCGTATCTCGTCTCGCTCGAAGAGCCTCAGCCGCGCGGTCTGGCGAATCGCAACGCGGGGCTCAAGTGGCGAATGTACAGGGGCGTGCTCGAGGTCAAGGAGGCCTGGGCGATGCCGGGGCCGGACGCCGCATCCGGGACCGTCGTGCGAGACAGAGTCCGCGCGTGGCTCGCGGGGCGGATCGGCAGATCGCTCCCGGAGATCTTTCGATCGATGATCCCCATGCTGATCTGGGGGGAGAGCGGCATCATCGATGAGGATCTCGAGAGAGTCTTCCGCGCGACGGGCACGATGCACCTGCTCGCCATCTCCGGTCTGCACGTGACTCTCGTCGCCCTTCTCCTGGAGTTCCTCCTGCGCCTGCTCATACGCCAGCCGATGGCGCGGGCGGCTCTCGTCATCGCCGCTATCGGCGCCTACGGCGCCCTGGTCGGCCCGCTCCCGTCCGTCGTCCGATCGATCACGATGGCGGCCTGCCTGCTCGTCGGCAAGGCGATGGGGCGTCCGGCCAGCGTTGCCTCGTCGTTCTGGGTCGCGTTGCTCCTTGTCGGTTGCTTCACGCCCGGGGAGATCTGCAGGCCCGGTTTCCAGCTCTCGTACGCGGGGACGGCCGCGCTCATCCTCTGCCCTCGGGTCCCGGCGAAACTGGTCCCGATCGTCGGATCTGCCGTCGCCGTCGCTGCCACCTCGGGCATTCTCTGGGCGCACTTCGGTGAGAGCTCCCCCGTCGCGATCCTCGCAAACTTGACCGGCATCCCGGCGTTCGGGCCCGTGCTGGTCGCGATTCTCTGGGGGTTCGCATGGGGCGATCCGGCGGACCCGACTCTCCAGGCCCTCGCCTGGGGACCGGCCGGGATCCTCATCCAGAGCTGGGTGGCGCCTCTGCGGCTGTTGCTCCCGCTCGGGGAGTCGCTCACGGTCCGCGCGGGTTGCGGCGAGGCCGTGGGGCTCGGGAGCACCGGCATTGTCCTGCTCCTTCTCCACGCCGCCTCGAGGATGAGGGGACGGAAGGGAGGGTTGCTGTTCGGCGCCCTTGCCCTTCTCGCGGGCTCGGCCGCCCCCGTGCTTCCGCTGGCGGGACGCTGGCTGGCGCAAGCGCCCGTCGAAGCGGTCGTCCTGCCCGTAGGGCAAGGGGACGCCATGCTGATCCGTGCCCGGGTTGGAGGCGACTTTCTCATCGACACCGGTCCGGGCGGACCGGACGGGCTGCGTGGCAAGAGGTTCCTCGCGCCCGCGCTGCGGGCCCATGGCGTGGGCCGCTTGCGCGGGGTCTTTCTCACGCACGGGGACGAGGACCATATCGGCGGCCTGCGCGGCTTGCTCCTGGGCGGCATCGGTGTCGACACCGTCTACGTGAGTCAGGCTGTCGACGTTCGCCTGAGGCTTCCGCGGCGGCGCATGCCCGCCATCCTGCCCCTGTGCGCGCCCTGGAGCCGCGAAGCCCACTCGCTCAGGATGCGCCTCATTCACCCTCGCTCGGGAGAGAAGGCCGCCTCGGGGAATGAGGGCTCCCTGGTCATCGAGATCAGCGGCGGGGCGGGGCGGCTGCTCGCTCCCGGGGATCTCGGCGGCGGCGCGGAGGAGACCCTCGCGGCGATGGGGGAGGGCTTGCGCGCGGATGTCCTTCTCGCGGGACATCACGGGAGCGGCGGATCGACCGGCGACCGTTGGCTGGACGCGGTCGCGCCCCGGATTGTCATCATCTCCTGCGGCGCTAGAAACCGGCATGACCATCCCTCACGGTCCGTGCTATCGAGGCTGTCCCGGCGGAGGATCGAGGTCCATCGCACCGACCGCGAGGGGGAACTGGCGCTCAGATGGCATGGAGGGCGGCTCTGGCTCCGCCCCGAGCGTTGTGGGGGGTGGCGGGCTGTGCTATAAGGACAGTTTGGAGGATAACTGATGAAAGCTTCCTTCTTGGGGCTTGGAGATCTCGGCGTCTCTCCGTCCCGATCGGGCAAGGTCCGCGAGACGCTCGATCTGGGCGACACGCTCCTGATCGTCACGACCGACAGGATCAGCGCTTTCGACTGCATCCTCCCGACGCCGATCCCCGGGAAGGGGAAGTTGCTGAACCGGATCTCCGCGCACTGGTTTCGAGGTCTCTCGTCTCATGTCGCGACCCACTTCGTGAGCGACGGAGAGAGCGACTTCCCGGCCGAGCTCCGCCACATCCTCCCGTCGCTTCGCGATCGGTGGATGCTCGTCCGCAAGGCGCTCCGGATCCCGGTCGAGTGCGTCGTCCGGGGCCACCTTGCCGGATCGGGCCTGCGGGAGTACGCGCAGAAGGGAACAGTGGGGGGGATCGAGGTCGCTCCCGGAATCGAGCCCTACGGAAAGCTCCCCGCCCCTCTCTTCACGCCGACGACCAAGGAGGACGTCGGCCACGACCGTCCCGTCTCCTTCGAAGAGCTGGAAGAGATCGTGGGCGCCGGGCTCGCGGCCGAGCTCCGCAGGATCTCCCTGCGGATCTTCGAGCTCGCCGAGCCGTTCGCCGCGGCGCGGGGGCTCACTCTGGTTGACACGAAGTTCGAGTTCGGTTGGATCGACGGGAAGCTCACGCTGATCGACGAGGTCCTGACGCCCGACTCCTCGCGCTACTGGGACGCCGAACGCCCCGCCGCGGGCGCGCCCGTGTCGCTGGACAAGGAGTTCGTCCGCGAACACCTCATGGGGACCGCGTGGGACCGGAATCCTCCGGCCCCGCCTCTCCCTCAGGAGATCATCGAGGAGACCTTCCGGCGCTATCAGCGGGTCCACGATCGGATCGGGGCGGGAGGATCCGCGCCCGAGTTGGGCCGAGGCCGGAGTTCCGAATGATCCGAGTCCGCAGGGCGTTGCTCTCCGCCTTTCAGAAGGAAGGTCTGGAGGAGCTGGCGTCCGCCCTCACGGAGGCCGGCGCCGAGATCCTGAGCTCCGGCGGCACGGCGGAGTGGCTTCGCATGAGGGGCTTCGCCGTCATCTCGCTGGAGGACTGGGCCGGGCTTGCGTCCATGTTTGGCGGTCGGGTGAAGACGCTCCATCCCCGCGTGCACGGCGGCATCCTCTATCGGCGAGGAGTCCCCGAGGACGAGGCGGAGAGGATTCCTCACGGAATCGAACCGATCGACATGGTGGTCGTTCATCTCTACCCGTTCGAGGAGACGATCGCCCGCCGCCCGGACGATCGGGAGGGCGCCATCGAGATGATCGATGTGGGCGGACCGGCGATGCTCCGTGCCGCGGCGAAGAACCATCGCTCGGTCGTCGTCGTTTCCGATCCCCGCGACTATGCCCGGGTCGCGCGGGCCCTGCGGGAGGGGGCGGGATCGATCGACGAGTCGATGGCTGCCGAGCTCGCCGCCCGCGCATTCCGGGCGACGGCCCTCTATGACGCGGCGATCGCCTCCTACCTGGGGGACGGAGAGGGCGGCCTGCCTGACTCGATTGTCCGGGGAGGCAGCCTCCTCTGGGAGCTGCGCTACGGAGAGAATCCGTCGCAGCGCGGCGCCTTCTACGGTCCGGCGCGCGGCTTTCCGGGGGGGCTCGAGAAGCTCCAGGGAAAAGAGATCTCCTTCAACAACCTGCAGGATCTCGAAGCCGCGATCTCGCTGGTGCGGGACCTGGGACCGGACCCTGCCGCCGCCGTCATCAAGCACGCGACGCCGTGCGGCGCGGCCACCCGGCCCGATCTCGCAGACGCCTTCCGGCGCGCCCGCGATTGCGATTTATTGAGCGCCTTCGGGGGCATTGTTGCTCTGAATGGCGTGGTCGACGCAGCCTGCGCGGATGAGATCGGCGGGATCTTTCTCGAGGCGGTCGCGGCGCCGGCCTTCGATCCGCAGGCCCGCAAGCGGCTTGAATCGAAGAAGAGCCTGATCCTGCTGCAGGGCGACCCCGGGCTCTTCTTCAACGCAGAGGGGCCGCGGAGCCCCTACGCGTTCCGCGACCTGGGGGCGGGGATCCTCCTTCAGGATCGGATCCCGCTACGCCTTGGGGAATCCGGATGGAGGACAGTCACGCGCCGACCCCCGACCGTGGAGGAGGAGCGCGTCCTTCTCTTCGCCTGGAAGGTCGTCCGCGCCGTCCGATCGAACGGGATCGTCCTGGCGATGGAGGACCGCGCGATCGGCATCGGGGGCGGGCAAACGAGCCGCATCGACTCCCTCTGGATCGCGATGCACAAGGCGCGCAGGGCGGGACATCGGCTGAAGGGCGCGGTCATGGCCTCGGACGCCTTCTTCCCCTTCCCCGACTGCGTGGAGGAGGCGGCGAAAGCCGGCGTCACTGCAGTGATCCATCCGGGTGGATCGAAGAGGGACACCGAGTCGATCGAAGCCGCCGATCGGTGGGGGATGGCGATGGTGCTGAACGACGCGCGCTGCTTCAGGCACGGATAGGGCGAGATGTCGATCGTCGCGGTCATCGACTTCGGGAGCCAGTACAACCTCTTGATCGCCCGCCGGGTCCGGCAGCTCGGCCTCTATGCCGAGCTCTTCCCCTACGACGTGGACGCCGAGACGCTCCGCTCGCGGGGCGCATCGGCCCTCATCCTCTCGGGAAGCCCGGCCTCGGCCGTCGACGGCCGCTACCTGCCCCGTCCCGAGATCCTCGCTCTGGGCCTGCCGGTGCTCGGGATCTGCTACGGCATGCAGGCAGTGAGCCACCTCCTCGGCGGCCGCGTCGTCAGGGGAACAAGCGGCGAGTACGGCAGGCAGCGGCTTGCGGTCATCGAGCCGGGCGGGCTCCTCGACGGGCTGGAGGAGCCGATCGAGGTCTGGATGAGCCACGGCGACCAGGTCGTCGAGCTGCCCGACGGCTATCGGACGCTCGCCCGAACCGCTACCTGTCCGCACGCGGCGGTCGCGAATCCGGCGCGAAAGATTTTCCTTGTCCAGTTCCATCCCGAAGTGAGCCATACGCCGCAGGGGATGAAGGTCCTGTCGAACTTCCTGTTCGGGCTGGCAGGGCTCTGCACGAACTGGAGCCTCGAGGACTTCACGAAGCAGTCGATCGAGTCGATCCGCCGCCAGGTCGGCGACGGCGTCGCGGTCTGCGGCGTGAGCGGCGGCGTCGACTCGACCGTGGCCGCCGTCCTGTGCCAGCGGGCCCTCGGAGAGCGCCTGCACGCGATCTTCGTCGACAGCGGGCTGCTCCGCCTGGGCGAGGTCGAGTGGGTTTGCGAGAAGCTGCTTTCCCTGGGGATCCATGTCCATCTCGTCGAGGCCTCCGATCGGTTCCTGGCCGCTCTGGCCGGAGTGGAGGATCCGGAGGAGAAGCGAAAGCGAATCGGCCGGCTCTTCATCGAGGTCTTCGATGAAGCGGCGCAGCGCCTTGGACACGCCGATTTCCTTGTGCAAGGCACCCTCTACCCTGATGTGATCGAGTCACAGGGCGCGGCTGGGCCCTCCGCGCGGATCAAGAGCCACCACAATGTCGGCGGCCTGCCCGAGCGGATGAGATTGAGGCTCGTGGAGCCCCTCCGCGAGCTGTTCAAGGACGAGGTCAGGGAAGTGGGAAAGGGGCTCGGGATTCCCTCGGAGATGCTCGGCAGGCACCCGTCCCCTGGCCCTGGGCTCGCCGTGAGGATCGCCGGCGAGGTCAACAAGGAGCGCCTCGATTTGCTGCGGGCGGCAGACGCGATCTTCATGGAGGAGCTGCGCCAGAGCGGCACGTACGATCAGGTCTGGCAGGCCTTCACGGTGCTGCTGCCGGTCCGATCGGTCGGCGTGATGGGGGATGAACGGACCTATGGTCTGACCGTCGTCCTGAGAGCGGTGACGTCCGTCGACGGCATGACTGCGGACTGGGCCCGGCTGCCGGCCGAGGTCCTCGAGCGCTCCGCGAACCGGATCGTGAACGAGACGGGCGGGGTCAATCGCGTCCTCTATGACGTCACGAGCAAGCCGCCGGCGACCATAGAGTGGGAGTGAACGGCTCGGGCAGGAGGGTTCGGGGGCGTCCGAGGCGCCTGGGCGGCGTGTGCGGAGCCGCGCTCGGGGCGCTCGTCCTGGCCCGAATCGGAAGTGGCGCGCCGGCATGGCCGGAGCCTTCGATCGATCCGCTGGCGACGGAGCTCGTGCCGGAGGCGTTCTCGGAGTCGGCGCGGGGCATGGCCGACTCCGTGCGCGCGATGATCGACACCCTGCTTGCCGCCTCTCCTCCTCCTCCCGATCGTCCGTCCCCGCTCCTCGTGGGCTGGATCGCCGATCGCCTCGCCTATGGGGGCGCGCAAACGGTTGCCGCCTTCATCGTCTCCTATTCTCCGGTCGACTGGGCGCAGGCCGACCCCTCGGGTCTGCTTCCTCTCGCGGCGGCCCTCGCATGCGCGGAGGCGGAGCGACCTCGCGACGCCCTGCGCTGGATCGAGGAGGGAAGGATGCCGCCGGGTCTTGGGCAGTACCGCGATCTCCTCAGGCTCGAGCTCCTCGACATGGCTTTCGACTCCGCGGCGGCAGCTCTTCACGCCGAGGAGCTGCGCGCCCGCTTCCCGCGCGAGGAATGGACGCTTCCGGCCGCGAGGCGACTGCTTCGCGCGAAAGAACGGGCCGGAGACGCCGAGGGCCTCTTGAGGGAAGGAGAGCGGATGCGCCGAACGCTCGGGCGCGGCGCCGACGAGACGGCCGCGCGTTTTCGCGCCCTTCTGGCCCTCGGAAGGCATGGGGCGGCCCGGGCGGTCGGGGACACGCTCCTTCGCGAGCATCCGGGGACGCGGACCGCGCGGATGGAGGCGCTGCGGAGGTTTCGAGAAGCTCCGGAGCTCGCTGCGCGGCGCGAAGGGGGCGCCCTCTTCCGCGTGCTCATGCGCCATGGGATGCTCGACTCCGCAGAGTCCCTCCTGGTCCTCATGGGCGATCCCGACTCGATGCGAATCGTCTGGCTGGAAGGTCTCCTGCAGGGGCGGCGCAACGGTGAAGTGCTCGATCGAACCGACTCCCGGAGATGCCCGGCCGACCCTTCGCTTGCGGCGAGATGGCACCTGGTCCGCGCTCGCGCCGCGCGCAACAGCGCCCGCTGGGACCCGATGGCCCGCGCCTACGCATCGGCGGCCGCCTTCGGCAGAGAGACGCGGCAGCGGGCGCTGGTCGAGTGGGGAAGAGAGGCGGAGTCGGAGGGGCGTGAAGCTCTCGCCGATTCGCTCTATACGCTTCTCGCCGAGCTTCCCGCGATGGCCTCGGAAGGACGCCTGCGGAGGGCGATCGCCCGCTTCGCCGCGGGACTCTGGGGCGAGGCGCTCCGCGATCTGGATCTTCTCGGCGGAACCGACCAGGCCACAGCGGCGGCCTTCTGGCGATTCAAGATCCACGAGGGTCGCGCCGACTCGGTCGCGGCGAAGGGCGCTCTTGCCGAGGCGAGACGCGGCAGCGGCTACTACGCGAGGCGAGCGGACGCCGAATGGAGGCGGCGGAGCAGGGGCGAGAGCGAGGAGTTCTGGAGGCTGGAGTTGGAGGAGCTCCGCCGCCCAGGCGGCGCGATGGGCGTGAGGGACACCCTGCGCTGCCCCCCGGCCGGGCCGGCAGCGATCGAGCACGCCAGGCTTCTTCGTCTCTTTCGCCGATTCGGTCGCGTCGATTGGGCGGATGACCGGCGGCGCGCTCTCGAAGGGGCTCTCGCTCCCGAGGGGCGCGCTGAGGCGTTTCTTTGCCTGGGCCTGCCGGACCTGGCGATCCGGGCGGGCATTCTCGGCGGCGGCTCGGCGCCCCATCTGCGGTATCCTCGCCCCTACTGGGCCTGGGTTCTCCGGGAGGCTCGGGCAGTTGCTTTGAGGCCCGAGTTCATCTGGGCGCTCGCCCGCAGAGAGTCGCTCTTCGATCCGGGCGCCGTCTCGAGCGCCGGCGCTACCGGGCTTCTCCAGCTGATGAAGCCGACCGCGCGGGAGACGGCCGAACGCTGGGGAATGCCAGCCGCTCCTCTCGAACGAGGGGATCGGAACCTCGCGCTCGGATGCCGCCACATGCGCGATCTGATGGACGACAACGACTGGCCGCTCCCGGCCCTGGTGGCCGCGTACAACGCCGGGGCTGCCAAGGCGAGCGAGTGGGCCGCGCGCTGGAGCGATCCGGACCTGCTCATCGAACGGGTCGGGTGGCGAGAGACGCGCGAGTTCGTTCGCTTCGTGCTGGACGGTTATTGGACCTACTGTTACGCCTATGAGTCGGAACGGGGGAGGACGCGGGAATGAGGTTTCTCTCCGAGGTCCGCCGCAAGGCCTTCCATCTCTCGGGGGTCGTCGTGCCGATCGGCTACTACCTGACGCCCGAGCCGGCGGGGCGGCACATTCTGCTCGCCCTGACCGTCCTGGCCCTTCTCGCCGACCTGGTGCGCCTGAACGAACGGCGGGTGCGGACGTTCTTCTACTACATCTTCGGGAGCATCGTCCGCGACCACGAGAGGAACAACCTCCTGGGATCGACCTACGTCCTTCTCTCCGCTCTGCTCTGTTCTTACGCATTCGATAGAGAGATCGCGATCGCCTCGATGGCCTTCCTCTCCCTGGGAGATGGGATGGCCGCCATCGTCGGCAGACGCTTCGGCCGCCCCCGCCTCTTTGGGAAGTCGATCGAGGGTAGCCTCGCCTGCTTCCTCTCCTGCCTCGCCGCGGCCTGGCTTTACCCGGGCGACCCGTTCACGTGGCGTATGATGTTGGGAGGAGCGGCGATGGCGGCGATCTTCGAGCTGCTGCCCATACCGCTCGATGACAACATGCGGATATCTCTCTCCGCCGGGTTTACGATGACGCTGTTGCGATAGCGACAGGATACGAATCGGCCATGGTTGATCGCCAGTCGAGGAGAGTGGAGTCAAGATGCTGGGATCGTTGAAGAAGGGGGGCGTGCGCGCCGCCACTCGCATCTTCGGGACGAAGTCGGAACGCGACATGAGGGTGCTGAGCCCCATGGTGCAGGCGACGAACGAGGCCTACGGGGCGATGTCGTCGCTGAGCGACGCGGAGCTTCTGGCGAAGACCCTCGAGTTCCGAGATAGGCTGGCGCGCGGCGCCACGCCGGACGATCTCCTTCCAGAGGCGTTTGCGCTTGTCAAGGAAGCCTGCAGGAGGCGCGTCGGCTCATCCTGGCAGGTTGTCGGGCAGGAAACGCGCTGGGAGATGGTCCCGTATGACGTTCAGATCATAGGGGCGGTCGTTCTACACCAGGGCAAGATCGCCGAGATGGCGACGGGCGAGGGCAAGACCCTGGTCGCGGTCATGCCGCTCTATCTGAACGCGCTCAGCGGCAAGGGGTGCCACCTCGTCACGGTGAACGACTATCTGGCGCGCCGCGACTCGGAGTGGGTCGCCCAGATTCTCCGCGACCTGGGCCTGACCGTGGGCGTCATCCAGCACGACATGGACACGCAGCAGCGGCGGGCGGCCTACCTCTGCGACGTCACCTACGGCACGAACAACGAGTTCGGTTTCGACTACCTGCGCGACAACATGGTCATCCGGGGCGAGGACCGCGTTCAGCGAGGACATCATTACACCATCGTCGACGAGGTCGACTCTGTCCTCGTCGATGAGGCCCGGACCCCCCTGATCATCTCCGGGCCGGTCGTCGGCTCCAATCAGCAGTTCGACAAGTTGCGCCCCTACGTCGAGAATCTGGTGCGCGACCAGAACGCCCTCGTGAACCGCTACATCGAGGAAGCCAAGGAGTTGCTGGCCAAGGGCGACCGGGACTCGCGCTACGAGGCCGGGATCCGGCTGCTGCAGGTCCAACACGGAGGCCCGAAGAACAAGAAGTTCCTGAAGCTCGTGAGCGAAGGCGACCTGAAGAAGCTGATCCAGCAGGTCGAGGCCGATTTCATGCGCGAGAAGAGGCTGCACGAGGTCGATGAGGACCTGCTCTTCTACGTGGATGAGCGGGGCCACACGATCTCGACCTCCGATGCGGGCCGCGAGAAGCTGGCCCCTCCGGGCGAGGGAGATCTCTTCATCCTTCCCGATCTCTCCGAGCAGCTCGGCGAGATCGACAGGCGAACCGATCTCAGTCCCCGGGAGCGGGTCGAGGCCAAGGAGAAGCTCCACCTGGAGTTCGCGCAGAAGAGCGAGCAGCTCGCCAACGTCCAGCAGCTGCTCCGGGCCTACACGCTCTTCGAGAAGGACGTCGAGTACGTGGTCCAGGACGGCAAGGTGCTGATCGTCGATGAGTTCACGGGCAGGCTGATGCCGGGGCGGCGCTACTCGGACGGTTTGCACCAGGCGCTGGAGGCGAAGGAGCGGGTCCGCGTCGAGGGGGAGAACCAGACGCTGGCCACCATCACGCTCCAGAACTACTTCCGGATGTACGGCAAGCTCGCCGGCATGACCGGAACCGCGGAGACGGAAGCCGCGGAGCTCTATCAGATCTACAAGCTCGATGTCACCGTGATCCCCACCAATGAGGCGGTTCGCAGAGTCGACTACGACGACCTGATCTACCGGACGAGGCGCGAGAAGTACAACGCGATCATCGAGGAGATCGAGGAGATGCACGGGCGCGGCAGGCCGGTGCTGGTCGGAACCGTCTCCGTGGAAGTCAGCGAGACGCTCTCGCGGATGCTCAAGAGAAGGGGGATCGCGCACAGCGTGCTGAACGCCAAGTACCACCAGCAGGAGGCGGGGATCGTAGCGCTCGCCGGGCGCGTGGGAGCGGTCACGATCGCGACGAACATGGCGGGGCGCGGAACCGACATCAAGCTAGCCGCCGAGGTCGTGAAGGGGCGCAAGTGCCTCGTCAACTCAGGCCATGGAATCGGCGACTGCACCGCCTCGCCGGGCGTCGCGATCTGCCGCGGGGACATGCCGTGCGGACTGCACATCGTCGGCACAGAGCGTCACGAGAGCCGGCGGATCGACCGGCAGCTGCGGGGGCGTTCGGGCCGGCAGGGCGATCCCGGCTCCAGCCGGTTCTTCCTCTCGCTCGAGGACGACCTGATGCGCCTCTTCGGGTCGGAACGGATCGCGGGGATCATGGACCGGCTGGGCGTGCAGGAGGGGGAGGTGATCACCCACCCGCTCGTGACCCGCTCGATCGAGGGGGCCCAGAAACGCGTCGAGGCTCAGAACTTCGGCATCAGGAAGCGGCTCCTCGAGTACGACGACGTGATGAACCAGCAGCGGGAAGTCATCTACGGACTGCGCAACGAAGTCCTCGATGGCGCGGACATCCGCGCTCGCGTCTGGGAGATGGTCACCCGGGCGGTCGACGCGCGCCTTGAGAACCATCTGCCGGAGGGGAGTCGGCCGGAGAGCTGGGACCTGGCGGGATTGCAGGGTGAGATGGAGAGCCTCATCGTCGCGCCGGTCGACCTCGCCGCTCTCAAGGCGTCGGGGCGGGACGAGATCCGGGAGCGGTGCGTCGAGGCCGCTCGCGAGGCCTACGCGGGGCGGGAGGCGGTCTTCGGCCCTGCCATGCGGGAGATCGAACGCAGGGTGCTCCTGTCGGCGATCGACGAGAAGTGGAGGGATCACCTCCACGAGATCGACATCCTGAAGGAGGGGATCTACCTTCGCGCCTACGCGCAGAAGGATCCCCTGCTGGAATACAAGGGCGAGGCCTTTCGGATGTTCGAGGAAGTCATGACGGCGATCGAGGCGGATACGGTGAAGCTCCTCTTCCGCGTAGTGCCCGTCACCCAGCCCAGGTTCGAGTCGGCGGCGGAGGGCCGGGTTCCCGGAGCCTCCGGGCCGCCGGGTGAGAGGGGCGCGACGCGCCTCGAGCCCGCGCTCACGCTCGGGCGTCCGGCCAGAGCTTCGGCCCCGGCGCAGCGGATGGAGAGTCATGCTTCGATGTCGGCGTTCGGGGGGGGGAGTGGAGCGCCGGCGGCGGCGGGCGACGGCGCCCGCACCCCGCAGGCGCGTCCACGCGTCGGCAGGAACGACCCCTGTCCGTGCGGAAGCGGAAAGAAGTACAAGAAGTGCTGCGGCGCGTCCGAGTGAGGTGTCCATGAGCAGTTCGCTGATCATTGTCGAGTCGCCGGCCAAGGCCCGCACCATCGGCAAGTTCGCAGGGAAGGGGTACAAGGTCATCGCCTCGATGGGGCACATACGCGATCTCCCCAAGACGAAGCTTGGAGTCGACGTCGAGCGCGACTTCGCCCCGCAGTACGTCACCCTCCGTTCGAAGGCGAAGGTGCTGAAGGAGCTTCGCGAGAGCGCCAAGGGGACCAAGCGGATCCTGCTTGCTCCCGACCCCGATCGGGAGGGCGAGGCGATCGCCTGGCATCTGGCCGACTACCTGGCGGGGGCAGGGGTTCCGATCCTGAGGATGGAATTCAACGAGATCACGAAGAGCGCGATCCAGGCCGCCCTCAGCCGGCCGCGCGAGATCGATCAGAATCTCGTGGATGCCCAGCAGGCCCGGCGCGTGATGGACCGCCTGGTGGGCTACCAGGTCTCTCCGTTCCTCTGGACAACCGTCCGGTACGGCCTGTCGGCAGGTCGGGTACAATCGGTCGCCCTGAGGATGATCTGCGACCGAGAGGATGAGATCGAGCGATTCCAGGTCGCGGAGTACTGGACTCTGGATGTCCTGCTGCTGACGGGACGGCGGGAGACGTTGCGCGTTCGCCTCGTGCGAACGGACGGCGAGAAGTCCCACCTGCCGGATGAGGCCGCCGCAGATCGCGTGATCGAGGAACTGCGGCGGCAGGCCTTCGCGGTCTCTGACGTCAAGACCCAGACCCGCAAGCGCAACCCGTTTCCGCCCTTCATCACCTCCACGCTTCAGCAGGAGGGGTACAGGCGACTGCGCTTCCCCGCCAAGAAGACGATGGCAGTCGCGCAGGAGCTCTATGAGGGGCTTGCGATCGGAACCGAAGAGACCGCGGGGCTCATCACCTACATGCGCACCGACTCGACGCGCATCGGCGCCGAGGCGCAGGAGGAGGCGCGCGCCTTCATCCAGAGGAGCTTCGGCGCGGAGTACCTTCCGGAGGGCCGGCCGAGCTATCCATCGCGGGCGCGGGCGCAGGATGCCCACGAGGCGATCCGTCCGACCTCCGTCTTGCGGACGCCCGACTCCCTGCGGCGCCACCTCACGGCCGACCAGTGGCGGCTCTATGGGTTGATCTGGAACCGCTTCGTCGCTTCTCAGATGGCGCCGGCCCTCGGGGAAGTGACGACGATCGAGGTGACGGCGGGCCGGCACCTGCTGAGGGCAACCGGCAGCCGCCAGCTCTTCGACGGCTTCACGCGCCTCTACGAGGACAAGCCGGATGAGGACGCCTCAGCGCTCGGTCCCGACGAACAGGGCGGAAGCCTTCCCGAGGTCGCGGTGGGCGAGAGTCTCGAACACCGCTCGGACGAGAAAGAGCAGCACTTCACGCAGCCTCCCCCCCGCTACACGGAGGCGACGCTGGTGAAGGCGCTCGAGGAGAAGGGAATCGGGCGGCCGTCGACCTACGCGACGATCGTCAGCACCATTCTGACGCGCGCCTACGTCCAGAGGGAGAAGGGGAGGCTTCATCCGAGCGACCTCGGCCGGACGGTGACCAGGCTCTTGGTGCACGCCTTTCCCGACATTCTGGAGATCGACTTCACGGCCCGGATGGAGACCGAGCTCGACAAGATCGAGACGGGAGAGGACCAGTGGGTCGATGTCGTCCGCTCCTTCTACGAGCCGTTCAAGAAGGACCTGAGCGCGGCGGAATCGAGCAAGGAGGCGCTCAAGAGCGCCGTCCAGGTGGAGAGCGACCAGGCGTGCGATCTCTGCGGGTCGACGCTGGTCAAGAAGTTCGGTCGCAATGGGCCCTTCCTGGCGTGCCCGCGCTATCCGGACTGCAAGTTCACGAAGCCCCTGAAGGAGGAGGAGATCCCCGTCCCGACAGGGGAGTCGTGCCCGAATTGCGGGTCGCCGATGGTGGTGCGGACCGGCCGCTTCGGCCGCTTCGTGGCCTGCCAGGACTACCCGAAGTGCAAGACGACCGCCTCGGTTCGCACGGGCGTCTCGTGCCCAATGGAGGGCTGCCCGGGACACCTCGTGGAGAAGCGCGGGCGCAAGAGGGGACGGGTCTTCTATGCGTGCGACCAGTATCCTAGATGCAGTTACGCCGTCTGGAACCGGCCGGTCGCGCAGGCCTGCCCTTCCTGCGGATTTCCCCTCCTGATCGAGAAGGAGACCAAGGCGAAGGGATTCCACTATCAGTGTCCGCGAAAGGAGTGCGGGAGCGTGGTGCAGCCCGAGCTTCCGGCCGGGGCGAAGGACTGACGCGTGAAGGAGAGCGAGCACAGGACGGGGGAGGGGGGCATGACGCTCTCCGGAGCGCTGGAGAACTGGATCGAGAGGCAGTTGCTCGCCGTCGAGGGGAAGAGCCCCCACACGGCGAGCGCGTACCGCCGCGATCTGCGCCTCTTCCTGGAATGGGCCGCCGAACACGGGAAGGATGCGTGGGCCGCCTGGCGGCTTCCGGTCCTGCGCGCCTACATGAGCGTGCTGACGACGCGAGGGACCAAGGCCTCGACGGTGATCCGGAAGGTCGCGGCGCTGCGCTCCTTCGGTCGCTACCTCCTCCTCCGCCGCCTGATCGGCGAGGATCCGGCCTCGCGGCTGGTGTTGCCCCGTCCGGGGAAGCGGCTTCCTCGATTCATCCCCGAGCCCGAACTGGCCCGGCTGCTCAACGGCCCCTGGCCGGGCGATTGGAGGGCCCTTCGCGACCGGGCGATCATCGAGCTGCTCTATGGGACGGGGATGCGCCTCTCGGAGCTTGTGGGGCTCGACCTGGAGGATGTCGATCCGAGAAGCGGCACGGCCCGCGTGATGGGCAAGGGGGGGAAGGAGAGGATCGTCTGCTTCGGCCCGCCCGCGGCGGATGCGCTCCGCGCCTATCTCTCCGCGACGGCCGAAGGGGGCAGGAGACGCGAGGGGAGCGCTCTCCTGGTGGGACCGAGTGGAAGGAGGCTCCATCCGAGGACCGTCCAGAGGCGGGTGGCCCTGCACCTCCGCCGGCTGGCGCGCGCGGGAGGGACGTCCCCTCACGCTCTCCGCCACAGCTTCGCGACACACCTGCTCGACCGGGGTGCGGAGATCCGGGCCATCCAGGAGCTGCTCGGGCACGCGAATCTCGGAACGACGCAGATCTATACACACGTCTCGGTAGAGGCCCTGCGAGAGGCCGTCGACCGCTGTCATCCTCGCTCCCGCAGGGGAGCGAGAGTGTGAGGGGAGGGGAGATGGGAAAGACCGACTTTCTGGCGATCGCCGACTTCGGCAGGAAGGAGCTTCAGCTCCTGCTGGACCTGGCGGGGACGTTGAAGGACGCATGGCGGTCCGGCAAGAGCGATCCGAGGCTCGCGGGGAAGGTGCTCGCCTGTGTCTTTCACAAACCGTCGCTGCGCACGAGGATGTCCTTCGAGGTCGGGATGGCGCAGCTGGGCGGCCGGTCGCTCTATGTGACGGACGCGGAGATCGGCTTCGGGAAGCGCGAGTCGATCCACGATATCGCGCGCGTTCTGTCGCGGTACGTAGATGCGATCATGATCCGCACTTTCAGCCAGGAGCATGTGCGCGAACTGGCGCGCCATGCCCGCGTGCCCGTGATCAACGGTCTGACCGATTCGGACCACCCGTGCCAGATCCTCTCCGACCTCTTCACCATCCGGGAGAAGGGAGTCGCGCTCGACGGCCTGTCGGTCGCCTGGATCGGCGACGGAAACAACGTCGCCAAGAGCTGGATCGACGCGGCGCTCGCCTTCGAGCTCGATCTGAGGCTCGCCTGCCCCGCCGGATACGACCCCGATCCCGCGGCCCTCGCCCGCGTCGAGCGCGAAGGGCGCGGCAGGGTCCGCCTCCTGCGCGACCCCGAGGAGGCTGTCCAGGGAGCGCGGGTCCTCTATACCGACACATGGACCAGCATGGGCCAGGAGGGCGAGGCAGAGGAGCGGAGGGCCGCCTTCCGCGGCTTCCGGGTCGACGAGCCGCTTGTCGCCAGGGCCGCGCCCGGCGCTCTCGTGATGCACTGCCTGCCGGCGCATCGCGGCGAGGAGATCGTCGACGCCGTCATGGATGGGCCTCAGAGCGTCGTATTCGATCAGGCCGAGAACAGGCTACACGCCCAGAAGGCGATCCTGGTGCACTGCATCTCCTCGGCCGCGCGCCCGGTCTAGCCGGGAGGCCGCGCCTCATGCGGGCCCTGACGTCGTGCGGACTCTGGCCGATCGCTGCGGTCATCGCAGTCTGCGCGCTCCATGCCGACTGCGCCAAGGTAGTCTCGCCGGGCGGCGGGCCTGAAGATCGATCGACGCCGCGAGTCGTATCCCTCTCGCCGGACTCCGGATCGGTCTGGGCGCGCCCCGAGACTCTGTCGATCCGCTTCAGCAAACCGATGGACCGCCGGAGCGTGCGCGACTGGCTCTTCGTGACGCCGCGCGTCGCAGTCGCGGAGTCGCGCTGGAGGCGGGCCTCACTCGACCTCATCCTGGGCAGCCCGCCCGATACCGGAAGGACCTACACGATCCTGCTCGGTTCGGAGGTTGTCGATCGGCGTGGAAACGCGCTCGGGCCGTATGCGACGGCATTCTCGACCGGATCCCGGCTTGACGGCGGGACAATCGAGGGCTCGATCATCGGCCGGCGCATCAAGCCGGCGGGCGTCTATCTCTATGTCTGGCTCTGGGACGACTCGGTCGCCGCCTCGGGCGAGATTCCCGAACCGGTGCGCATGGGGCAGTGCGATCGAGAAGGGAGATTCCGGATCCCGTTCTTGCCGGCAGGCGTTCCCCTGCGAGTCTGCGCGCACCACGACGCGCGCCGCGACCGGGTTTTCGATCCGGAAGAGGACATCTGGGGCTGCTCCGAGGAGTCCGTTCTCCTGTGCGACTCATCGCTCGTTCGCACCGGGCTCGAGATCTACCTGGTCTGGCCGGAGGAACCGGGGAGCCTCGCGGGTAGCGCGATCGACAGCAGCTGCATCGGCCGCGGGGCCGAGGCGCTGGCGGGCCTCCAGAAGGAGCGCGACAGCCTTGCCGTTCTCCTCGGGCTCCGCAACGGGGAGGCGGGCGCCTCGAACGATTCTCTCCGGGGATTCCGTCCCGATGTCGGCCGTGACCTCGATACGGCGTCGGTCCGCGCTCGCTTCGATGGAATGCCGGCGATGATCGTTGAAGCGCGGCTCGACTCGGCCCGCTGCGCGATGCCGCTGATTGTCAGGCTGGTCGATCCGGACAGCGGGCTGGTCGCCGAAGTCCGTGGGGACGGGGCGTTCAGCTTCCGCGATCTGGCGCCGGGCACCTACCATCTCCGCGCCTTCCGGGATCTCGACGCCGATGGAGTGCCCGACAGCGGCGAGGCCTCCGGGGAGTTTCCTTTCCCGATCGAGCTCCTGCCCGGGCGGAACCAGACCGGGGTCGACTTCCCTCTCCGTCCCCGCCCGTAAGCCGGAGGAGACGGGAGAGAGGCGGGAAGGCGAGGGAGCCGGTGGGATCGCCGGTTGCGCGGCATCCCCGTTTCGACGAAACTCGTGGAGTGGCGATCGTGCTCTGACGTGCATGGAAGGAGGCGGCATGAAGGGGAAGTCCGAGGGGCCGGGTCCGGGGCTCCCCTTTCTCAAGCTGGAGGGAGCGGGGAACGACTTCGTCCTGTTCGACTTCCGGACCCAGGACGGTCCCAAGTTCACCGCGCCGATGGCTCGTTTCATTCTCGATCGACACAGGGGGATCGGGGGAGACGGGCTCCTGATCCTGCGAACGAACTCAGCCGGCCGCGTGGTGGTCGATTACCGGAACGCCGACGGCAGCGCAGCCGAGTTCTGCGGCAATGGAGCGCGCTGCGCGGCGGCCATTCTCCTGGGCGAGGAACAGGGTCCGATCACTTTCCACCTGATGAAGATCGAGGTCGTCGCGAGACGGACGGGGGGCTCGATCGCCGTCCGAGTCGGCGTCGCGGAAGAGCGACCCATGCCGGAGCTGTCCCGCCTCCGCCCGCGACCGGCGGCTCTGATCAAGGCGGGAGTCGATCACTGGATCGTCCCGGTCGGCGACCTGAACGGACTCGATGTGAGCGGTCTCGCCCAGCCGCTGCGCCATCACCCCTGGCCGGGTCCGAAGGGGGCCAATGTCACTTTCGTCGAGAAGCGGAGGAGCGAGATCCGGATCCGGACCTATGAGCGAGGCGTGGAGGGGGAGACCCTGTCCTGTGGGTCGGGCTGCGTCGCGGCGGCGCATTGGGCCCTTGCCGGCAGCCGCGGGCCGCTGCAGGTTCTGACGGAGGGGGAGGAGCTCATGCGGGTCTGGTTGGACGACTCCGGGCTCTACTGGCTCGAGGGCCCGACCGCCGCCGTCTACCAGGGGTTCTGGAGGTTCGACCGGCGCGTCCCGGGCTGGGCGGCGGAGGCGCGACAGACGGCGCGCAGGGGGTGATCTCGTGTTCGAAGGCTTGACGACGGCCCTTGTGACGCCGTTCGCGGATGGCCGTCTCGATGAGGGCGCGGCCGAAAGGATCTTGGAACATCTCGTCGCGGGCGGTGTCCGCGGCTTGGTGCCTGCGGGATGCACGGGGGAAGCCGCGACGCTCGATCTGGCGGAGCGGGAGTGGTTGATTCGTGCTTGCGTGGCCGCCAGGTCGGCGGGGGGCTTCGTGCTGGCTGGCTGCGGGACGAACGTCACGCGCACGACTTGCGACCTCGTGAAACGCGCGGAGCAATGGGGAGCCGACGGCGCCCTGGTGATCACCCCCTACTACAACAAGCCGACTCAGGAAGGGCTCTTCCGCCATTACGAGGAAGTCGCGCGCGCCTCGTCCCTGCCCATCGTCCTCTACAACGTTCCGGGGAGGACCGGTGTGAAGCTCGAGCCGGCGACAGTCCTGAGGCTTGGCGAGATCCCCGGGATCGTCGCGATCAAGGAAGCCTGCGGCTCGCTCGACCAGGTCTCCGAGCTTTGCGCCTCGGGGAGCATGACCGTTCTCTCGGGCGACGACTCTCTCACTCTCCCGATGCTGGCTGTCGGAGCGGCCGGCGTCGTCTCCGTCGCCGCGAACCTCTTCCCCGCGGCGATTGCGCGCATGCTGGAGGCTCACCGCCGCGGCGATGAGGCGCAAGCGAGGCGCATCCACCTCGCGCTCTTCCCCCTCTTCAAGGGGCTCTTCATCGAAACGAATCCGGGGCCGATCAAGCATCTCCTCGCCCGGCGCGGCCTGATCCGCGAGGAGCTGAGGCTGCCTCTGGTTCCCGTGTCGGCGGCGACCGCCGCAGAGTGCGATCGGATCGCCGAGGAATCGGAGCGCCGGCTGGGGGGGATCTGACAGGGGAGATGCCTAGGCCGGCGGCAATCGCCTTGATGGGGGCGGGGGGAAGGATGGGGCAGGCCGTTGAGGCCATGCTGGCGAGGTGCGACGATCTCATCCTCGTCTTCCGCGCCGATCGCGCGCTCAAGGAGACCTCCGGTCCGCCGCGCTCGGGTCCGGACCTGATCTCGCTCGCCCCCGGACAGGTCGAGGGGATCATCGACTTCAGTCAGCCGGAGGGGACCGTCGCGGCCTCGGTGGCGGCGAGCCGCCTGGGTTGTCCCCTCGTCTCGGGGACGACAGGCCTGGATGACGATGCCTTCGCGGCGCTCAGGAGGGCCGCTCAGGACGTTCCTGTTTGCTGGTCTCCGAACTTCAGCGTCGGAATCCCCTTTCTCGACGGCGCGCTGCGCGAGCTGGCCAGGCGATTGCCGCGGGGATGGCAGATCGAGATCGCGGAGACCCACCACGCTGGGAAGAGAGACGCGCCGAGCGGCACCGCCCTCAGACTCGCCCAGACCTGGCGTGACGAGAGGGGGGGAGAGATTCGCTATGGCAGGCACGGTCCGTCGGGGCCGCGTGGCGCGGCCGAGGTGGGGATTCACGCGCTGCGGCTGGGCGACGTGGTAGGCGAGCACCGCGTTCTGCTGGGCTGCTCGGGCGAGACGCTCGAGGTCGTCCACAGGGTGCAGGATCGGACCGCTTTCGCATCCGGAAGCGTCGAGGCCCTGCGCAGCCTCCTGCGCAAGGGCCCGGGGTGGTACGAGTGGAACGATCTCGCTCGCGGGCTCTAGGCCTTCGCTTTGGATCGCCCGACGCCAGCGGCCTTCTTCGCCAAACGGCTCTTCTGCCGATCGACGGTCTTCTTGTGGATGACCCCCTTGCGGGCCGCGTTGTCGAGCGCGGACGACGCCGACTTGAGGAGATCGACGACCTTGCCCGGATCGGCCGATTGACGAAGGGCGCGCGTGACCTTGCGGACCTTGCTCTTGACGGCGGCGTTTCGCTTTCGATCGCGCTCGTTCGTCTTCATCCTCTTCTTGGCCGACTTGTGATGGGGCATCGCGGTGCTTCCTCCCTTTCTGTGGACTGACTCCACGCGGGGAGCTGCCGCCCCGCCGCTAGGACTCCTACCTTAGCCGAGATGCGAAAGCTCGGTCAAGACAGCGCTCCCTTCCTGGCCATCCTGAGCGGGATTCTCTCAGCCCTCGCCTTTCCTCCCTTTCGGCTCGCCCCCCTCGTCTTCGTGGCCCCGGTTCCGCTTCTCTGGGGCCTGGCGCGCGCCCGGGGAGCCGGGCTTCGAAGCTCGTTCGTTCTCGGCTGGTGGGCGGCGTTCCTGCACTTCCTGATCGTCCTTCACTGGATCCTGGCTCTCCCCAGCGAGGAGGTGACGATCCCCGGCCTGATGATCCCCTCTCTGATCTTCATGTCCGCCTATCTCGCCCTCTACTTCGGCGCCGCCGCGGCGGTCGCCGTCTGGATCTCGAGACGGCTGGCGGTTCCCCTTGGGCTCATCTGGCCCGTGTTCGTGACGCTTGCGGACGTGGGACGATCGATCGGGGAGCTGGCATTCCCGTGGGCGTCCCCGGCCTACGCGCTTTCCCGCGATCCGGCGGTTCTCCAGTTTTCGACGGCGACGGGCTTCTGGGGGCTCTCGCTGTGGGTCGCATTGTGCGGCGGACTCCTCTACGAGTCTCTGACAGGCGCCCGACGCCTGCGCTTGCCCACGGGGATCGCGCTCGCGCTCCTGCTCCTCGCTCCGCGAGTTCATGGGATGCTGGCCCTCTCCTCCCGGGAGGCGCGGCCAGATGACGGCGCCGGCGTTCACGTCGTCATGCTTCAGCCGAACACGAGCCGAACGATCAAGTGGGATCCTCGCTACAGGGAGATCGTGGTGGAGGATCTTCTGGAACGCACCAGGCGCGCCGCGGAACGCCGCCCCGACCTGATCGTCTGGCCGGAAACGGCCGCGCCGATCGTTCTGTTGCAAGAGCCCGAGTATCTCACGCGTGTCGTCGAGACGATACGGACCGTGGGAACCCCGGTCCTCCTCGGGACCCTCGATCACAGACTGGAAGCGGGGAGCTACGTCGCCCACAACTCGGCGGCTCTCTTCGACTCCGGGGGCAACCTGGTCGACCGGTACGACAAACAGCGGCTGGTGCCGTTCTCGGAGCGGATGCCGTTTCAGGGCGTCAGCCCCCTGCTTGCGGGGCTCAACTTCGGCCAGTCGGACTTCACGCCCGGCGACCGGTATGTCCTCTTCCCCCTCGGTGGCGCGCGGATCGCCTGTCTGATCTGCTTCGAGTCGATCTTCCCGGATCTCGCGCGGAGGTTCGCGGACGAGGGAGCGAATCTGTTGCTGAACATAACGAACGACTTCTGGTTCGGGGACAATGCCGCCCCGATTCAGCACGCGGAGATGGCGATCTTTCGAGCTGTCGAGACGCGCAGGCCCCTCCTCCGTTGCGCCAACACCGGGGTCTCGATGGTCGTCGACCCCTGGGGACGCGTCATCGAGGAAACGGACACGTTCGTCGAGGCGACAGTGGATAGGCGCGTCGCCCTGGGATCGGGGGCGACCTTCTACGTCCGGCACGGCGAGTGGTTGTGCCGCGCCCTCGCCGCTCTGGCCATGGCGCTCGTGATATGTAGAATCATCGTGGGGAGGGCGCATTGGACTCCTACCAGGTTCAACACCGGATCCACCTGAAGCCGGGGCGGGAGGCCTCCGTGGCGGCCCGCCATCCTTGGGTCTTCTCGGGCGCCGTGGAGCGGGTGGAGTCGCTTGCGGGCGCCGTCGACGGCGGCGTGTGCGATCTCCTCGACGCCGAGGGCGGCTTTCGGGCCCGCGGCACCCTGCACCGCTCCTCGCAGATCCTCTGCCGCATCCTGACCTGGAAGGAGGAGCCGATAGACGACGCGTTCTTCGCGTCTCGCATCGCCGCGGCGGCCGCCCTGCGCGAGAGGTGGATCGATGCGGAGACAACAGACGCCTACAGGCTCGTCAATGCGGAGGGGGATCTCCTACCCGGCCTGATCGTCGATCGCTACGCGGACTATCTGGCCGTGCAATGCCTGACCTCGGGGATGTCGCATCTGGAGGCGCTCTGGTGCGGCGCTCTGGACCGGCTCCTCTCGCCGGCCGCGATCATCGATCGCACCGAGCGCGCAGTGCGGGATCCGGCGCTCGAAGGACGATGCCGGGCTCTGCGCGGGGGGATTCCCGAGGGGGCGATTCCGATCAAGGAGAATGGTCTCGCCTTTCGGGTCCGTCTTGATGCCGGCCAGAAGACAGGCTTCTACATAGATCAGAGGGAGAACAGGGCCCTCCTTGGGCGCCTTGCGCGGGGATGCGAGGTCTTGAACGGCTTCTCCTACACCGGCGCCTTCGGCGTCTACGCCGCGTGCGGGGGCGCGGCCAGAGTTGTCCAGGTCGAGTCGAGCGCTCCGGCGCTCGAGGAGGCAAGGGCTCACTGGCAGCAGAACGGCCTATCCGACGATCGTGTCGAGCACGTGAAGGACGATCTCTTCCGCTTCCTGAGGCGGGAGGAGCGGATGTTCGACATCGTGGTGCTCGATCCTCCGCCCTACGCGAAGCAGAAGGCGGATGTCGCGCGGGCGGCGCGGGCCTACAAGGACCTCAATCTCTGGGGGATGAGGAGGCTGCGGCCGGGCGGTCTGCTGATGAGCTTCTCCTGCTCCCAGCACATCTCTGTAGATCTCTTCCAGAAGATCCTCTTCGGGGCGACTCGCGATGCGGGCGTATCGCTCCAGTGGCTGAAACGCCTCGGCCCCGGCGCCGACCATCCCGTGCACGTCGACCATCCGCAAGGCGAGTACTTGAAGGGCTTCCTTCTACGAAGGCTCGACGCCGGCGGTTAGCGGGGACAATCGCGATGACGCGCCGGGTCATGGAGACGCGCTGGCGGATCGCGAGGACCGAGGAGCGACTCTTCGCGCCCGGGCGGCGGCCGGAGGACGGTCTCCTGGCGGAGCACCTCGCCCGCTATCGCTTCCTCTCGGAACTCGTGGGGGGGCGGGTGCTCGACGTCGGCTGCGGGACCGGCTACGGCGTTGCGGAGCTCGCTCGGGGCCCCATCGCTCGGGAGGTCGTGGGGATCGACGTCTCGGCCGACGCGATCGCCCTGGCGCGGCGCTACCATGCGCATCCGAAGGCTTCATTCTCCCGAGTCGACATCGAGCAGGTCGGCTGGGAGAGAGGTCTGGGCGTCTTCGATGCCGTCACGGCGCTGGAGGTGCTGGAGCATCTGCATCATGAAGAGGCATTCTGGCAGGGGGTCGAGGCAACGCTGCATCCAGGCGGAGCGCTCTGGATCTCGACGCCGCTGGGCAGGGGAAGGGGCCTACCCGCGTCGGATCCGTTTCATGTGCATCAGATGAGGCGCGGTGAGATCGAGAGCCTCTTGCGGGCCGGCTGGGAGGCGCGCATCTACGGGCAGGCGGGACAGTGGATTGAACCCTGGACGGCGGGTCGGCGATACTACACCGTGCTGGCCAGGGCTCGCCGGCGGGCGGATGGGAGGTCTTCACGCGGATGAGGAAGTGGAACGTCGGAGTTGTCGGCGTCACCGGGGCGGTGGGCCGGACGATGCTCGCCTGCCTGCGGGAGGTCGACATGCCGATCGGATCCTTGCTGGGCTTCGCCTCCAGCAGGTCGGCCGGGTCGTATCTCCCCGAGGGGGGTCCGTGGGGGGAGGGGATCGAAGTCAATCTGCCGACGGAGCGCGCCCTGGCGGGACTCGATCTCGTGCTCCTCTCGGCGGGAGCCGCCGTCAGCGCGGAGATCGTGCCGATGGTGACGGCGATGGATGCCTGGGCGGTCGACAACTCGAGCGCCTTCCGGCTCGACCCCGGGGTGCCGCTGATCGTCCCTGAGGTCAATGGCCGACGCATTCCCGACAGGCGCGGACCGATCGCCAATCCCAACTGCTCCGTCATCCAGATGGTCGTCGCGGTTTCTCCTCTCGCGGCCCGCTTCGGTCTCCGGCGAGTCCACGTCGCAACCTACCAGTCGGTCTCCGGGCGCGGCCAGAAGGGGGTGACGGCGCTGCGGGCGGAGCGCGGCGGAGCGCAGCCGGACGCGGGTGTGTTCCCCGACCGGATCGACGGGAACGTGATCCCGCAGTGCGACTCCTTCGTGGGCGAGGGTTTCACGCGCGAGGAGCAGAAGATGGTCCTGGAGACGCGCAAGATCCTCGAGCTGCCCGAGCTTCCTGTCCATCCCACGTGCGTTCGGGTCCCGGTCGAAGTCGGACACAGCGAGGCTGTCCATCTGGAGCTCGAGGAGCCCGCCAGCGTTGAGCAAGTGCGCGCGACGCTCGCCGGCCTCCCCGGAGTCAAGCTCCTCGATGATCCCTCGGCCGAGATCTATCCGACCGCCAGGGCGGCGGCCGGAACCAACGAGGTCTGGGTCGGGCGGATTCGCGTCGATCGAAGCGATCCGAGGATCCTCCAGCTATGGGTCGTCGCGGACAATCTCCGAAAGGGCGCGGCATGGAACGCGGTTCAGATCGCCTGCCTCCTCCACGCCCGCGAGACTGGACATGCCTGTCTACCGCTTGCTGCTCGAGTATGACGGGGCGTCCTACTTCGGCTGGCAAGCTCAGCCGAGTCTGCCCACCGTGCAGGGGGCGCTCGATCGCGCCCTGTCGATCCTGACGCGTGAGGCGATCCGCACGACCGGCGCAGGGCGGACCGACCGCGGAGTCCACGCAAGGGGGCAGGTCGCCAGCTTTCACTCAACGGCCCGGCTCGACTGCCGCCGGATCGCCGCCGGCATCAGGGGGATCTGCGGACCGATGATCCAGGTCAGGGTCATGGAGGAAGCCGACCCCGCCTTTCATGCGCGGCACGACGCCCGCTGGCGGGCCTACAGCTATCGTCTGCTCGAGCGGCCGTCGCCGCTCTGGCGCCACCATGCGCACTGTCCCCCCGCGTTGCCGGGGCTCGCCGAGCTGCGTGCGACAAGCGAGCCGCTCCTGGGTCGCCACGACTTCACTTCCTTCGCCAACGTCAGCGCGGACTCGGCCGACCCGAGCTGCGAAGTCCTCCACGCGGCATGGGAGAGCTGGGACCACGGCCTGCTCTTTCGCGTCCGCGCCGATCACTTCCTCTACAAGATGGTGAGAACGGTGGTCGGCACCCTGCTGCGCGAGGCGCTCCCGGGCGGAGGGGGGAGCGAGGCGATGAGGCGGATCATCGGTGCGCGTGACAGGCGTCTGGCGAGCGCTCCTCTGCCTCCGATGGGACTCTGCCTCGAGGCTGTGGGATACGAGCCCCCGTGGCCCTAGAGCGTTCTGATCGCGTCCGAGGGCGTGTCGAACGCCTCTGGACGACTAGGGCGAGACGAAGATCCGCTTGTGCGACTTGCGTTCTCCGAGGCTCGTCACGATGACGTAGAATCCCGGCGCGACGGTCCGTCCGTCATCGTCGCGGCGATCCCAGGGAACCGAGAGGGCGGCCGAGCCGGCCGCTGCATCGTCGAAGAGAGTCCTGACCTCTGTTCCGTGCAGGTCGTAGACGCGAATCAGCAGCCGCGCCGCGGCGTCGCCTGATGGAGTCTCGATCTCGAGGCGGCAGCGATCCTCCACCGGATGAGGGTAGGGTCCTCGCACGACAAGGCTCGCCCGCGCGGGCGGGGCGACAGGACTGCTCAGGCTTCCCTCATTCCCCGCGAGATCGATCGCGCTGAGAGCGTAAGCCGCGCATCCCTCCGGCACGAGAGCCGTGGTCGTTTCCGGCGGCAGGGGGCTGTCGATGAGGCGGCCCCAGTTCTCTTCAGGCAGCTGCCCGTAGATCCAGTATCCCGCCAGATCGGGCGCCGGCGACGGGCGCCAGCTCAGTCGGACCATCCCATTCGTCTCGCCCTGCTCGATCCGGAGGCCGTCCGGCGGATCGGGAGGGGAGAGGTCGCCCCCGGAGGTCGTGAACGAGATCGGATCCGAGAGGGCGGAGAAGAGGCCCTCGGCGCTGCGGACCCGCACCGCGATCCAGTATTCCGTGCCCGCCAGGAGGCCGCTGACTTCAGCCTCTTGACGATCGCTTCCGGCGCGCGGAGTCACGGCGATCTTCGCGAGCGCGGGCCATGATTCAGCGGTGATCGGCGCGACGGCGACCGCGAGCAGGCACGAGGCGGGAGGAAGCGTGTCGCCGTCGGCCGGCTCATGGAGCCAGTCGATGCGAGCCCTTCCTTGCCCGAGGACGAAGACGCGGAGGCTCTCGGCCGCGGCCGGCGGAACCGGCGTGTGGGGGAAGGTCCGGACGCGAATGCCCGTCGAGAGCGGAGAGATACGGCCTGCCGCGTCGACGGCGCGCAGCGCGATGGCGTGCTCCCGGCCCGCGGCGAGACCCGTCACGCGGTGCGCCTGCTGCCGTCCGGGGAGGGCGGGGCGGGGAAGTCCTTCGGTCGACACAGCGGCGGCGTTCCAGTCTTCATGGCTCAGGAGCGGCGCCTCGATCCTCCGCCCTAGGACGTAGGCCTCGGCGATGCCGTCTAAGCTATCCTCGCCGACCGCGGTCCAGACGAGATCGACCCAATCGGGCCCGACCCGCGATGCCGCCAGGTCGGCGATCGGCGCGGGAGGAGGATCGAGGCCCTCCGGATCCCCTTCCTCGGCCGGAGCCGTCGTGACGAGAATCCCGGAGCCGATCGGGCTCAAGGCGGCCGGAGCGATCTCGGAGCGCACGGCCATCGAATAGATGCTGGAAGGGCGCAGGGCCCCGATCCTCGCCGTCGCTTCCGATCCGGGAGACGCGGGATCGGGCAGCCCTTCGGTTCTGATCTCCGCGTGGGACCAGTCGGCCTCCGTCGCGATTACCTGCGCTCCGGCAAGGATGCCCAAGCGATAGCCCCTGATCGCTCCCCCCGGCGGATCGGTCTCGGGTGCGCTCCATCTCAGATCGCACCAGTCTTCCCCTTGAGCCGGACTGGTCAGATCGAGAATCGGGAACGCGGTGACGCTCGCCGATGGCGGCGTCGTCCAGCGGAGGGGATTCGACAGGCCTCCCATCTGGGCGGAGTCATCCACGGCGCGGACGGCGAGCGCGTAGCCCCTCGCCTCCTGAAGGCCCCGCAGGGTCCACTCCTCCCTGGTTCCCGGGGGAGCCGGGACGGGCGGAGGCGGCTGCTCCACGACCTCTGCCAGCAGCCAGTCGTCCTCCGTCTCGATGGGCGCGTCGGTTCTCAGCCTCACCTCGTAGCGCGATGCCCGTCCCGACTCCCCCTCGTCCCCTGGAGCCGTCCAAGCGAGGCGCGCCGAGTCGCTCCACGAAGCGACGAGGACGAAGTCGCTGATCGCGGCGGGCGGTGAAGGAGGGAGCGCCGGCGTGGAGGTCGTCGCCCGGACGATGTTCGAGGGGAGCGAGAGGTTCCCGGCCTCGTCCTCGCAGCGCAGGACGAAGGCGTAGGAGGTCGAAGGGGCGAGCCGAGCCACGGCGACGGAGTCGGCCGTCCCCGACTCCGCGGGGTAGGGGAGCGGCGCGTAAGCCTCGCCTTCCTCCCAGATCCTCTCGTCCGCAAGGGAGGTCGAAGCGATGCGGAGGTGGTAGCGGACGATGGCCGCCCTCTTGCCCCTGTCCGAGGGGACCGTCCAGAGAAGGGTGACCGAGGCGGAGTCGACCCTGGCCGCGCGCGCATCGAGAATCGGATCGGGCGGGATCGTGTCGGGTCTCTCCGTGAACGCCGTCTGGAGCAGGAGCGCCGCGCCCAGGGGACCGATGTTCCCCGCCTCATCGACGGCGCGGAGGGCGATCCCATACTCGCTTGCCGGACGGAGAGCGCCGATCTCCCCTTGCTGTAGCGCTCCCGAGGAGTCGGGGGCCGGGAAACGGAGACGATCGGGGACTCCGGCCCGCGCCCACGCCTCCTCGCTCTCGATCGCTTCGCCTTCGAGGATGCGGGCCTCGTAGCGGGCCGCCCTGCCCGCGCTCCCGTCGTCGCCCGTCGCGGTCCACTGGAGAACCGCATGCGTGTCGCTCACGGAGGCCGCCAGGAGGGCGCTCAGGACTCCCGGGGGCGTGGTGTCGATCTCGGGCGGGGGCGCGCTCGGACCGGCGCGCGCGAGAACGGGATTCGAGAGGGCGCCGAGGTTGCCGGCCTCGTCATACGCGCGGAGGGCGACGCCGTACTGCATGCCCGGAAGAAGGGAGGCTAGGCTGCAGGCCTGCGCGGCGCCGGGATCGGCCGGCGCGGGCGGATCTCCAACCTCGGTCGCCTCGAGCCAATCTGCCTCCGTGAGGATTTCCCGCCCGTCGGCGAGACGGATCTCATAGCGATCGGCTCGTCCCGCCGTCCCGTCGTCGCCGGGAGCGGTCCAGCCGAGGAGCAGGAGCCCGGGGGCGGGACCGGCCGCCGCAAGGTCCAGGATGGCGGCCGGGGGCGTCCGATCGACGGGGGGCGGCGGCGATGTCGCCACGAGGAAGCGCGCCGGAAGGGGAGAGAGATTTCCTGCTTCGTCCACCGCGCGGATGGCGACGCCATAGGCGGTCCCCGCCGCGAGGCCCGAGAGGCGGAACGACTGACGAGCGCCGGCGACATCGGGAGCCGGCAGGCCGGACGCGGGCGTCGCTCTCGTCCAGTCGCTCTGCGTCTCGATCATTTCTCCCGCCAGGTGGCGCAGGAGATAGGCAGCGGCCCTTCCCTCCGTCCCATCGTCACCCGGGGCGATCCACTCGAGATCGATCCAGTCCTGCGACCCCCCGTATGCCGTCAGTCCCTGGACCTGGCCGGGGGGGACGCGATCGACTTCGGCGGGCGTCGCGACCTTGGTCAGGTTGGAGAGGACCGGCTCGAGCCGTCCGCGCGTCCGGGTGCGGACGGCGAGGAAGTAGGTCCGGCCGTCGTCGAGTCCGTCGATCTCCGCCGCGATCGCGGCGCCGGGGCTGGCTGGGATCGGGTTGCCTCGGTACGGAGCCGCAGCGTCCCAGTTCTCGAGGGTGATCGGTTGCGTGGCATAGCGAAGCTCGAACGAGTCGGCCTCGTTGCGTTCCCCGTCCGGCGCGGTCCAGGTCGCCCGGATGGAGCGGGGGCCGAGCGCTGCGGCGGCGAGATCCTCGACCGGCAACCAGAAGGTGAAGCGGCTGTCGCGGGGACCGACGCCTCCGAGCGAGGCGTCGTTGGGATTCACCTCCACCATGCCCCTGGTGAACTGGCGGACGTAGAGGGTGTCGGCGCCGCCGGGAAGCTCTCGCTGGAAGTCGCCGATCGGCTGGCCGAAGTCGTAGTCGAACTCGCCCGGCCACTCGGGCATCCGCTGGTCGGCGGTGTAGCAGAAGTAACCCTCCCCCAGCATCGCCGTTCCCAGCCCCCACCGCATCTGCCTCTCGTTCTCCTGAGCAGAGCGGCCGGGCTCGATCCAGGCTTGTATGAAGGAGCGATCCCATCCGCGTTGATGATCCTCGGCCCCGTTGTCGAAGGAAGCCTCCGTCCACGCGTAGCCGGCCCCCCAGTTCGACCCCGGCTCCCACGGCGGGGTGAGACCATAGAACTGATCCCACCATGTGAACCAGCTCGGGTTCGAGGGCCGCATCCAGTTCTCGAGCTTCATCCCCGAGAGACGCGTCGACCACCACGGGCCGATGAACTGGTGGTTCTCGTTCATCAGGAAAGCGAAGCTCTCCGGGAAGCGATCCCGCAGCCGGGAGTAGAAGATCTCGTTCTCCTCGCGGAAGAGGAGAGAGAGGGGATCCTGCCATCCGCCGTCCGTGCAGACGCTGTAGACGCCGTCGGGAGCCCCGTCGCGATCGGGGTCGGCATTGGCGTAGGGCTGCCATCCGTAGGAACCGAGACAGTCGACGAGGGTCTCGAACATGACGCCGTTGTAGGCGGAACGGGAGTCCCACGACCACGGCTCCCAGTAGCGCCCGGAGAGGGCGATCGCCGGCAGGGCGACCGAGGCGATCCACTCGGCGGCCCGGAGTCCCCTGGAGCTTCCGTAGACCCCGGGCGGGCAGTGGCGGGTCCAGTTCACGACCCGGTGCGGGCCGGATTCGATGGGCCGCCCGGCGGTATCCCGCAGGTACCAGTCGTTCTTCTCGGCGTAGAACTGGAAGAGACGGCTGACGCTCCAGAGCGTGTCGGCGATCCACCAGGGATTCTCGCCGGCCGGAAGCGTGACGAACTGAGGCGAGAAGGTCCACAGAAACCGGAGGCCGGGGTTTTTCTGGCGGAGGGAGGAGAGGACTTCCGGGCGGTCGGCGCAGACGAGGACGTCGTACCAGGACAGCGTGTCTCGCGTCGCCTCCGGAAGGAGGCCTATGGCCCAGGAGTAGGCCAGGACCTTGGGATAGTTTTCGACGCGCCGCGTGCCCCCGGCCGGGAGGGCGAGGAGCAACGCGAACAACGCTGGCAGGATCCCGTGCTTCACGCGAAGAATCGGTTGCAGGAACTGTTCCGCCTCGGATGCGCTCTGGCGCGGGCCTCGGACCTCGCCCGGAGCGCCGCGCGATGCAAACTGCACGGCCGACCCGAATTCTGCACAAACCGGCCCGGACACGGGGTCCGGCCCCCCGTTTCGTCACTGGGGGGCCTGTGCTATTCTGCCTGCTCCAAGGGGAAGGAGATCCAATGAAGATCTTTCTCGACACCGCGAATCTGGATCAGATTCGAACCTCGGCGCGCTTGGGCGTCGTCGACGGCGTGACGACCAACCCGTCGCTCCTCGCCAGGGAGGCGGGAGACTGGCAGAAGACGCTCGCCGAGATCTGCGCGGCGGTCGACGGACCTGTGAGCGCAGAGGTGATCGCCGAGGACTTCGATGGGATGATCCGCGAGGCGCACCATCTGACGACGATCGCCCCGAATGTCGTGGTCAAGGTCCCGATGACGCGCGAGGGCGTTCGCGCCATCCATGCGCTGGCCGAAGAGCGAATCAAGACGAACGCGACGCTGGTTTTCAGCCCCGCGCAGGCCCTCCTTGTCGCGAAAGCCGGCGCGACCTTCGTAAGCCCGTTCGTGGGAAGAATGGACGACATCTCTCAGGAGGGGCTCGATGTCGTCAGGCAGATCGTGGAGATCTATGAGGTGCACGACTTCGAGACGGAGGTGCTCGCCGCCAGCATTCGCCACCCGATGCATGTGGTCGAGGCCGCGCTGGCCGGAGCGCACGTCGCGACGATGCCCGTAGCCGTCTTCGACGCGCTCTTCCGGCATCCCCTCACCGATCGCGGGATCCAGCTCTTCCTCGATGACTGGCGGAAGGCGCAGGAAAGGCTGAAGGCCGATCGGCGATGAGAGATCCGTCTGATACGGGTGGATCGACGCGGCTTCGCTCCTTCCTTCCCTTCCTTCTCTTCGCCGGCGGCATCCTGGCCGGGGGCCTCCTGTGGACCCTCTGGCACGGCAGGTCGCCGACCCCTCCCCCGGGAGGCAATGGGACTGAGACCGGCGTGGTCGCCGACTCCGTGCGGGAAGCTGCAGAGAACGACTCCGGCGCGATTACGCCTCCCGGCAGAGGACCCTCCGGCGCCGCCGGCATCGGCGAGCAGCGGAGCAACGCGATTGTCGCCGCCGCCGGGGCGGTGGGTCCGGGGGTCGTCTCGATCAGCGTCGTTCAAACGCGCTATGTCCGCGGCCGGGCCGCGAGCGATCCGTTCGGCTTCTTCTTCGACCGCTACCTCCCGGGACCCATCTACCGCGAGCGGGTCCCCGGTCTCGGGAGCGGATTCATCATCGACCGCAACGGCATCGTTCTGACCAACGAGCATGTCGTCCGCGAGGCGGAACAGATCAAGGTGACCCTCACCGATGGACGGACGTTCGACGCCAGGGTCATCGGATCGGATCCGAACTACGACCTGGCCGTCCTGCGCATCAGCGGCGAGTCGCTGCCTGTATGTCCGTTGGGAGACTCGGACGAGATCGTCGTTGGCGAGTGGGCGATCGCGATTGGAAACCCGTTCGGCTTCCTTCTGAACGACTATCAGCCGACCGTCACGGCGGGCGTCATCAGCGCCAAGAACCGCGATATCGCTCCCTCGTCGGGGACCGAGGGGATCTACAAGAACATGATCCAGACCGACGCCGCGATCAATCCGGGCAACTCCGGCGGCCCTCTCGTCAACGGCGAGGGGAAGGTGATCGGGATCAACACCTTCATCTTCACCGAGTCGGGCGGCTCCCTCGGGATCGGCTTCGCAATCCCCATCAATGTCGCCGAGCGGGTCGTCCGGGAGATCCTGCAGTACGGAGAGGTCAGACGCATCTGGATCGGACTGACAGTCATGGAGGTGACGCCCTACCTCGCCGCCTACTTCAATCTCCGGGAAGGGCATGGACTGTTCGTCAGGGAGATCGAGAACGACAGCCCGGCCGATCGGGCGGGCATCGTCGTCGGCGACCTGATCCTCGCCGTGAACGGGGAGAGCGTCTCGCGGCTGAGCCAGGCCCAGAGGCTGATCTTCGGAGCCGCGGTCGGCGACCGGATCACCCTGAGCGTGGAGCGGGCGGGGAGCAGGCGGGATGTGCAGATACGGCTCGAGGCGGTTCCGAGCAGAGGAGCCAGGCCGGGATGATCGCCCGCTACACACGCCCCGAGATGGGGGCTCTCTTCTCTGACGAGCATCGCTTCGCCACATGGTTGCGCGTCGAGATCGCGCAGCTCGAGATCCTCGAGGAGATGCGGATGGCCCCGGCGGGGACGGCCGCCGCGGTTCGCGAAAAGGCGCAAGCGCGGCCATCGCGGATCCTGGAGCTCGAGGAGACGCTGCACCACGACGTCATCGCCTTCCTGACCAGCGTGGGCGAGGAGCTGGGCCCCGAGAAGAAGTGGCTCCACTACGGAATGACCTCCTCGGATCTCGTCGACACGGCCCAGGCGCTGGTGCTGGATGAGGCGGTGGGGAAGCTGCTGGCGGCCTGGGAGGGGCTGGGGAGCATTCTGCGGGATCTGGCGACACGCCACCGCCGGCTCCCCATGGTCGGACGAACCCACGGCGTCCACGCGGAGCCGATCACATTCGGATTCAAGCTGCTCGGCTGGTTCGCCGAGGCCGAGAGGCAGGCGCGACGCCTGGAGGAGGCTCGTGAGGGGATAGGCTTCGGCAAGCTCTCGGGGGCGGTGGGTACGGCGGCCCATCTGCCGCCCGATCTGGAGAAGGCCGTGCTCCTGCGGTTGGGGCTCAAGGCGGAGCCTGTGGCGACGCAGGTCGTCCCACGCGATCGTCACGCCCACCTGCTCTCCGTCCTCGCGGGGATGGGTGGAAGCTGCGAACGCTGGGCGCTGGAAGTCCGACATCTCCAGAGGACGGAGGTTCGAGAGCTGGAAGAGCCCTTCGGCAAAGGGCAGAAGGGCTCCTCTGCGATGCCGCACAAGCGCAATCCGATCCTCTGTGAGAGGATCGCGGGTCTTGCGCGCCTGTTGCGGGGCTACGCGCTGGTGGGGCTCGAGAACGTGCCCCTCTGGCACGAGCGCGACATCAGCCACTCCTCCGCGGAACGGGTTGTCTTCGCGGACTCATGCACTGTCCTGGACTACATGATCGACCGGATGAGGTTCGTTCTCGCGAACCTCGGTGTGCGGCCTGACGCGATGCGACGCAACCTGGAGGCGACGGGCGGCCTCATCTTCTCCCAGAAGGTTCTCCTCGCCCTCACCGAAGCCTGGGGGGACAGGGAGCGCGCCTATCGCCGCGTGCAGGAACACGCGATGGCCGCTTGGGAGGAAGGCGACTCGTTCCGCGAGAGGCTCCTCGCCGACGGGGAAGTCCTCGCGGTCCTTGGGGCCGGCGGCATGGAGCGCCTCTTCGACGTTGAGTCCTTCTACGCTCACCTCGATCCGATCTTCGACCGCGTCCTGTCATCGGCATGGGGTCGCGGATGACGGACCGGCTGCGCCTGCTCGAGGCGACAGAGTCTGAGGCGACCGAACAGCTGCTCCGGGCGGGGATCCGGGCAGGCCTCGACGAGCTGCGGGCCGTCGCCCGGAAGCTGGGCCGCGACCTCACGCCCGCCGAGGCCTTCTTCATCGATGTCGCCTACAGCGAGCACTGCTCCTACAAGAGCAGCCGGCGGTTCCTGCGCGAGCTCCTCCCTCCGCTGCCGCCCCACGTCCTTCTGGGGCCCGGGGAGGACGCCGGGGTCGTCGACCTCGGAGTCTGGAACGGGAGGCGCTACGCGCTCGTCGTGGCCCACGAGAGCCACAACCATCCCTCGCAGCTCCTGCCGGTGGAGGGGGCCGCGACAGGAATCGGAGGGATCGTCAGGGACGTCTACTGCATGGGCGCGGACGTGATCGGCGTGCTCGACGGGTTGCGCTTCGGCGATCTGGACGGGCCGCGCGGCGAGATCGCGCGGGGCGTCGCGCGGGGCGTCGTTCGCGGGATCTGGGAGTACGGCGACGCCCTGGGAGTTCCGAACCTGGGTGGCGATGTCGACTTCGATCCATGCTATGACGACAACTGCCTCGTCAACGTCGTCGCCGTCGGGATCGCCCCCGCCGATCGGATCATCCGCAGCCGGGTCCCGGAGGAGGCGGGGAGGGAGCCGTACGAGATCGTCCTGGTCGGGAAACCGACCGATCGCTCCGGGCTGGGAGGCGCCTCCTTCGCGTCGCAGATCCTCGACAGCGAAGCGGCCGAGCGGAATCTCGGGGCGGTCCAGATCCACGATCCCTTCCTGAAGCGCGTACTGGTCGAGGCGACGCGGGCAGTCTGCGACCTCCTCGCGGAGCGCGGATGCTCCGCCGGCTTCAAGGACCTCGGGGCCGGCGGCTTCGGTGGGGCCTCCTCGGAGCTGGCCGTCGCCGGGGGATTCGGCCTCGAGATCGACCTGACGCGAATCCCGGCCGCCGACCCGTCGATCCCCCCGGAACACCTGCTCGTAGGCGAGACCCAGGAGCGCTTCGTCTGGGCCCTCCCGTCGCGAGTGGTCCCGGAGGTGCTGGCCCTCTACAACGACGCGTTCGATCTTCCGGGCGTCTATCCGGGGGCCTGCGCCGCGTTGCTGGGACGCGTGAGCGCGGAGAAACGCTACAAGGTCTACTGGAAGGGCGATCTCATCGTCGATCTCCCCTTCGATGTCGTGCGCGACACCCCGGTGTTGACCCGGCCGACCCGGCCGCGCGTGGTGGAGGAGAGGGGCGACGCGTTGCGGCCTCCTGGCGACTGGGCTTCCTTCGTCGCAGCCCTGCTGCGGCATCCCTCGCTCTGCAGCAGGCAGCACATCTACCGGCACTACGATGCGGAGGTGAGGGGCGAGGCGCTGTTGCGCCCGGGAGAGGCGGACGCGGGCGTCTGTCGGCCGATCCCTGAATGCAGGCTCGGCGTGGCCGTCAGCATGGACGGCAAGGCGCGGGCGTGCGACCTCGATCCCTACCACGGGGCCGCGGCCACGGTCCTCGAGGCCGTGCGCAATGTGGTGGCGGTGGGGGCGCGGCCTCGCGCCCTGACGGACTGCATGAACTTCGGTTCGCCGGAGGATCCCGAGTGCCTCTGGGAGTTCGAGCAGGCCCTGCGCGGCATGCGCGACGCCTGCGTCGCCCTCGGCCTGCCGGAAGACCGCTCGCTGGCGCTGCCGGTCGTCTCCGGCAACGTATCGTTCTACAACCAGTCGGCCGCGGGGAGGAGGATCAAGCCGACGCCGATCATCGCCTGTTTCGGGGCGCTCGAAGACTGGCGGAGATCGTTGCGGCCTCAGATGACCCGCGCGGGGCGTCTCGTTCATCTAGTTGCGGATCTGCAGCCGGCCTACGGCGGCTCTCCAGCCCTCGACCTGTTGGGCGGCGCCGGTGTCGCGCCGAGGCACGACATGAGGCAGGAAGGGGCGCGGGCGTGGGCGGTCCTCGCCGCCATCGAGCGGGGCCTCGTGACCGCCTGCCACGACTTCGCCGAAGGCGGGCTTCTTGTAGGGGCGATCGAGACTCTCTTCGTCGAGGAAGGGCCCACGGGCCGAGGACTCGATCTCGACCTGACGAGGCTCGCTCTCGGCGCGGAGGAAGCGCTCCTCTCCGAGAGCGGCGGATTCCTGCTGGAGATCGACCCGGAGCGGGAAGCGGAGTATCGCCGGGTCATGGCGGCGGCGCAGGTCGAGACGCTGCGAGTGGGAGAGGTGATCGCCGCGCCGCGGTTTAGGGCAAGGGAGAGAGGCCGCGAGCTCTTCGACCTCGAAGTCCGTCTCCTCTGGGAAGGGTGGGCGGGAAGGCTGGGGCCATGGATCGAGGGAATGTAGATCTCAGGAGGGCGGTCGCGGTCCTGCAGTTGCCGGGAAGCAACTGCGAGAGGGAAACGCTGCGCGCCGTGGTGTTGGCCGGCGGCCGGGGGGAGATCGTACGCTGGAACGAGCCCGCATCGCGTCTGGGCGCGTTCGGCGCCTATGTCATTCCCGGAGGGTTCTCGTTCCAGGACAGGATACGGGCCGGCGCCGTGGCCGCCCGGCTGCCCGTTCTCGACTGCGTGGCGGCGCGGGCCCGCGAGGGGGCCCCGGTCCTAGGAATCTGCAACGGGGCGCAGATTCTCGTCGAAGCGGGTCTGGTCCCGGGCATCGAACCGGGGCGCTTGGAAGTCGTCCTCGCCCCCAACCGGATGCCGGGGAGGGATGGCTACTACACGCGCTGGAGTCTTCTGGGGCCGGCGGAGGCCAGCGAGCGATGCCTCTTCACGCGCGGCATGGGCGATGCCACGCTTGCCGTGCCGATGGCGCACGGGGAGGGGCGCTTCACGACTCGCGACGCCGGGATCGCTCGCGTGATCGGCCGGTATGTGGCGTTGACCTACAGGACGCCCGAGGGATCTCGAGCGAAGGAGTTCCCCTGGAATCCGAACGGGAGCATGGCTGAAGCGGCCGGGCTGACCAACGCGCGCGGGAATGTCCTGGCCTTGATGCCCCATCCGGAGCGCGCGGTCCTGCGCGCGCAGATCCCCCCCTGGATCGATCCTGAAGCGATGTCCGACCCTGAATCGCCCGGGCCCGGGATGAGGCTCTTTCGAGCCCTCGTGGCCGCGCTGGGAGCCTGATCGATGCCCTGCACGGCGCAGATCCTCGTGACCCTCCGCAATGCCGATCCGACGGCGCTGACAGCGAAGAGCTGCCTGCAACGCTGGCTGGGCTACGGGGAGCGCCTGAGGGATCTGCGCCGGGGGGTGCTCTGGGAGCTGACGGCGTCCGAGGAGGCCGACGTCGAGGGGGGGCTTTCGCTCGTGCGGACGAGCGGCGAGCTGTGGAACCCGAACAAGGAGGTCGCCACGACTCGCATGCCCGGCGCTTCCGACGTGGAGCTCGTTCCGCCCGGGTGCGACAGTCCCGCCAGGTGGCGTTTCGTACTGGCGTGGGATCCCGAGCGGGACATCGACCGGCCGCTCAGGTCCCTGCGCGAGGCGAGGGATCGCGGCATGCGGCTCGCCCGCGGCACGCTCTGGGCGCTGCGATGGGACGCCCTCGACGAGGCCGAGGTCGATCGCCTGACGATCGAGGCGGCCCGCTGCCGGGGGCCAAGGGAGGGGCTCCTGGTCCATCCGCATCTCGAGGATCACAGGATCGTCGCGGCCACGCTGGCGCCGCCCTGGCTTCCGCGGGCAACGGGGTGAGAGGGGATGGAGACTTCGGGGTTCCATGAGGAGTGCGGGCTGTTCGGGATCTACGGACAGGGTGACATCGCCGAGATGATCTACTTCGGCCTCTACGCCCTCCAGCACCGGGGCCAGGAGGGGGCGGGCATGGTCGTGCACAACGGACGCAGGACCCGCGTGCACAGAGGGCTCGGACTCGTTTCTGACATCTTCCCGGAGTCTGTGCGCGCGCATCTGGACGGCCACATGGGGATCGGCCACAATCGATACGCGACGACGGGCAAGGCGACCAAGCTTCGCAATGTCCAGCCGATCCTTGTCGACTACAAAGCTGGCAAGCTGGCGATCGCGCACAACGGCAATCTGGTGAATGTCGTCGAGCTGCGCCGCCAGATGGAGCGTGAGGGAAGCATCTTCCAGACGAGCACCGATTCGGAGGTCGTCCTGCATCTGATCGCGCGCTCCAGGGCGGAGACGCTGCCCGAGCGAGTTCTCGACGCAGTGGATCAGGTGGAAGGAGCCCTCAGCTGCCTCATCATGAACGAGCGGATGATCATCGGCTACCGCGATCCCCTCGGGTTCCGTCCCCTCTCGCTCGGCTACCTCGACGGCGCCTACATCCTCGCCTCCGAGAGCTGCGCATTCGACATCCTCGGCGCCCAGGCGGTCCGGGACGTGACGCCCGGCGAGATGATCGTCCTCGACGGACACGGGGTCCAGAGCCGGATGCACAGGGCGGGAGAGAAGCACGCCTACTGCGTCTTCGAGCAGATCTACTTCTCGAGGCCCGACTCGACCGTCTTCGGGGAAAGCGTCAATGCCGTCCGGCGCCAGCTCGGGCGCATTCTCGCGCGGCGGCATCCCGTCGAGGCCGACATCGTGATGTCGATCCCGGACTCCTCTAACAGCGCCGCCCTCGGTTTCGCCGCGGAGACGGGCCTGCCCTACGAGCTTGCCCTGATCCGCAACCACTATGTGGGTCGGACTTTCATCCGTCCCGGGCAGAGATCGCGCGTCGATGCCGTCCGGGTGAAGTTCAACCCGGTGGAGGAGATCATCCGGGGAAAGCGGCTCATCGTGGTCGACGACTCGATCGTCCGCGGGACGACGAGTCGGCAGCTCGTGCGCCTGCTCTTCCGGGCCGGGGCGCGGGAAGTCCACTTCAGGGTCGCCAGCCCTCCGATCATCAATCCCTGCCACTACGGGATCGACACGCCGCGCAAGGTCGACCTGATCGGCAGCCGGATGGAGATCGAGCAGATCCAGAGCTTCCTCGGCGCGACGACGCTCGGCTACCTATCGATCGAGGACCTGCGCGCCGCCGTCTCCGCGCCCCACTCCTACTGCTACGCCTGCTTCGGGGGAGTCTATCCGACGCGCGTGCCCTCCGAGGCGGATCCCCTCGTGTTCGACGTGGACTGACCCGTGGGATTCGAGCTCTTCGTCGCGCGGCGTCACTTGCTCCCGCATCGGGGAAGGATCTTCCTCTCCTTCATCACCCTGATAACGATCGGCGCGGTCGCGCTCGGTGTGATGGCCTTGATCGTGATCCTCGCCGTGATGAACGGCTTCGAGAAGGAGGTCAAGGACCGGATCGTGGGCACGAATGCGCACGTGATCCTGCTGGCCTACGGCGAGGACGGCATCGCCGAATTCGATTCCCTGGCGGCCCGCCTGGAGGGCGTGGCCGATGTCGTCGCCGTGGCGCCGTTCGTCTACGCCAAGGCGATGATGATCGCGGACGGCAAGGCGGATGGGGGTGTGATCAAGGGGATCGACGCCGACCGCGAGGATCTCGTGACGCAGGTGATGACGTATGTGGAGACGTTTCCGGACGCGCCGCCGCTGAGGCCGGCGCCCGGGGCGACTCCGGGGATCATCCTTGGCGTCCACCTGGCCGACGGCCTCGGTCTCACGGTCGGCGACAAGTTGCAGCTCGTCTCTCCCAAGGGAACCGCCCCCACGCCGCTCGGTTTCATCCCCAAGGTGAGGACCTTCGTCCTCTCCGGGGTCTTCCGCTCAGGCATGTGGGAGTACGACGCGGGGATGGCCTTCATCGATCTCGAGCAGGCGCAGCAGTTCTTCGACCTCGGGAATCGAGTCACGGCCCTGGAGATCAGGGTCCGTGACATGTACAAGGCCCCGGAGGTGGCGGAGGAGGTGCTCGCGGTTGCGGGGGGATTCCCGTACAGGACGAACGACTGGATGGCCCTCAACGCGAACCTCTTCTCGTGGATGGAGACGGAAAAGGAGGTGATGTTCATCATCCTCGCCCTGATCATCCTGGTCGCGGCCTTCAACATCGCTTCCTCCCAGATCATGCTGGTGAAGGTCAAGCGAAGGGAGATCGGTGTGCTCAAGGCGATGGGAGCGACCCAGGGCGGGATCCGCCGCCTCTTCGTCATCGAGGGGGTTGCCGTCGGGGCCGTGGGCATGGCCCTCGGAACCCTCGCGGGGCTTCTCCTCTGCTGGCTCCTCGATCGCTACAAGTTCATCAAGCTTCCCGGGGATGTCTACTTCATCGACACCTTGCCCGTGCGCCTGGAGGGGATGGACGTGCTGGCGATCGAGCTGGCAGTGCTGCTGCTCAGCGCCCTGGCGACCTTCCTCCCCGCCTGGTGGGCGTCGAGGTTCGATCCCGTCGAGGCGATCCGGCATGAGTGAGAAGATCGTCGTCGCCTCCGGAATCACCAAGCGCTTCGTGATGGCGGGCGAGGTTCTCGAGGTGCTGCAGGGGGTCGATCTCGATGTGCTGGCCGGCGAGATCCTGGCGATCCAGGGGGCCTCCGGTGTCGGCAAGAGCACTCTTCTCCACATCCTGGGAACCCTGGACAGGCCGAGCGGCGGCGTCATTCGCTTCGCCGAGGGAAACGTCCTCGATCTCTCCGACCGGGAGCTGGCTAGCTTCCGGAACCGGCACATCGGCTTCGTCTTTCAGTTCCACCACCTTCTCCCGGAGTTCACGGCGCTCGAAAACGTCATGATGCCCGGCCTGATCGCCGCCGCTCCTCGCAGGGAAGCCCGGTTGCGGGCCGCAGAGCTCTTGGCCACCGTCGGCCTTCAGGATCGGGCGCGCCACAAGCCTCAGGAGCTCTCCGGAGGAGAGCAGCAGCGGGTCGCGGTCGCGCGCAGTCTCTTCCAGTCCCCGAGGCTGGTCATCGCGGACGAGCCCTCCGGCAACCTCGATCCCGGGACGGCGGAGCGTCTCCATGAGCTGGTGTATACTCTGGCCAAGGAGCGGGGAGTCGCCTGGGTCATCGCGACGCACAACGAGAACCTGGCGAGGATTGCCGATAGAAGGGGTAGGTTGGTGGGGGGGCGCATGAGGACCGAGGCGGCCGGCCTGGATTCGGCCTCGGCCGCTCGTCCACCGGAGGTGTTGACAGAGTGAAGTGCCAAGTCTGCGGCGAAGCTGAGGCGTCGATCCATTTCAAGGAGCTCAAGAACGACGAGATGCGGGAGCTTCATCTCTGTCCCGCATGTGCGGAGGAGAAGGGGCTCCATGGCGTCGTGGAGCAGGACAAGCTCTCGCTCGCGAGCCAATTCGTCTGGATGGCCGAGAATCTCTACCCGGAGAGCGCGGCCAAGATCGGGGAGATCCACTGCTCGAAGTGCGGGCTCCGCTATACCGAGTTCACCCGCCACGGACGGCTCGGCTGCATGGACTGCTACGGCGCCTTCGACCTGCAGCTCCGCAGGCTTCTGCGGCGGATCCACGGCGCGACTAGACACGGCGGCAAGACCCCGGGGAGGCCGATCGCCCCGTCCGGGGCGCGCACGACCGTCCGCCGCCTCCAGGAGGAGCTGCAGCGGGCCGTCGCGCGGGAGGATTTCGAGAGGGCCGCGGAGCTGCGCGACCGCATTCGGGTCATCGAGGGAGCAGCCGCAAGTCCCGAGGGGAAGACGGAGTGATCCCGATCGATCGGATGCTCGCCGAGGGCGGCCCGTGGCTCAACGGGAGCGGAAGCCGGGCCGACGAGATCCTCTCAACTCGCGTTCGCCTCGCGCGCAATCTGGCCGGCATGCGTTTCGTCGGCCGCGCCTCGGAAGAGGATCTGGAGGCGATCTTCCTGCGAATCGTCGGGGCCGTGCGACTGGTGGAGGCGCTGCGGCCGGGCTCGATGAGCCCGATCGACCAGCTGGGGGTTCTCGACCGGCACTTCCTCCTAGAGCGCCATCTCTTATCGCCCGATCTGACTTCCGAGGCGAAGCACCGCGGCCTGGCGATCTCGTCGGACGAGACGCTGAGCGTCATGATCAACGAGGAGGACCATCTCCGCCTTCAGTGCCTCAAGAGCGGCATGCAGCTCGATGAGGCGTTGCAGGCCGCGAACGCCCTGGACGATCAGCTGAGCGAGCACGTTCCATTCGCCTGGTCGGAGGAGTTCGGCTATCTCACCGCCTGTCCCACCAACGTGGGAACGGGGCTGCGCGCGAGCCTTCTGGTCCACCTCCCCTCCCTTGTTCTGACGCAGAGGATCAAGAGGTCCTGACCGGCGTGGACTCAGGTGGGTCTTGCCGTCCGCGGCTTCCACGGCGAGGGGACCGACGTTGTGGGCAACTTCTTCCAGATCAGCAATCAGGTGACCCTCGGAGTTTCCGAGGAGGCGACGATCGAGAAGCTGCGGGGCGTCGTCCTGCAGATTCTCGAGATGGAGACGAAGGCGAGGGAGGGCCTCCTTCGCGACGCGCGCACCCAGGTGCTCGACAAGATCGGACGCTCCCTGGGAACGTTGCGCTACGCGCGGGTTCTCTCCTCGCAGGAGTGCGTGGCGCTCCTGTCGGCCGTCCGATTCGGGCACTCCATCGGGGTCGAGAACCTCCCCTCGATCGGCACGCTGAACGAGCTTCTGATTTACTGCCAGCCTGCCCACCTGCAGAAGCTGGCCGGAAGGGAGATGGGTTCCGCGGAGAGGGCCGAGTTCCGGGCCAGGTGGATCCAGGAGCGGCTCGGCGTCACGGACGCGCCGCGGGCCTCGACCAAGCCCTAGAGGCGCAGTCGACAGGAAGGAAGCGATGCACGACAAGTTCACCGACAGGGTTCGGAAGGTGATCTTCCTGGCCCGCGAGGAAGCGAGCCGGCTCCAGCACGATTCGATTGGAACGGAGCACCTTCTGCTGGGTCTCCTGCGCGAGGGGGAGGGGATCGCCGCCACGGTTCTGAACAACCTCGGCCTCGACCTCGATGTCATACGCCATGCGGTTGAGAGCATGGTCTCGCAGACGGGGGGGACGCTGACGATCGGCGAGATCCCGTTCACGTCGAACGCGAAGCGCGTTCTGGAGCTCGCCGTCGACGAAGCCAGGCAACTGAACCACAACTACATCGGCACCGAGCATCTCCTGCTCGGCCTCATCCGGGAGGGGGAGGGGGTCGCAGCGAAGGTTCTCATGGACATGGGCGTGGATCGCAAGAAGGTCCGCGACGAGACTCTGAAGCTGCTCGGGGGAGCCTCTCAGGCGAGCCAGGGGGAGGCGGAGGAGAAGGCGGAGACCCCAAGCCTCAACCAGTTCGGACGCGATCTGACCCAGCTTGCCCGTGAGGGAAAGCTCGATCCGATCTTCGGCCGCTCCGAGGAGATCGAGCGGGTGATCCAGATCCTCTGCCGGCGGAAGAAGAACAACCCGATCCTGATCGGGGAGCCAGGGGTCGGGAAGACGGCGATCGTGGAGGGGCTGGCGGCCCAGATCGTCGAGGGGAAGGTCCCGGAGCTGTTGCGCAATAAGAGACTCATAACGCTGGATCTTGCATCTGTAGTTGCCGGAACGAAGTATCGCGGACAGTTCGAGGAACGCCTGAAGAACATCATGAACGAGATCCGCGAGTCGCAAGACACGATCATCTTCATCGACGAGCTGCACACCATCGTCGGAGCGGGCGGCGCGGAGGGGGCGATCGATGCCTCCAACATGCTCAAGCCGGCCCTCTCCCGCGGCGAGCTGCAGTGCATCGGCGCGACCACCCTGGACGAGTACAGGAAGTACATCGAAAAGGACGGAGCGCTCGAACGAAGGTTCCAGATGATCCTTGTGGAGGCCCCGAGCGTCGAAGAGACGATCCAGATCCTGAGGGGACTGCGGGACAAGTACGAGGCGCACCACAGGGTCCGCTATCAGGACGAGGCGCTCGTGTCGGCGGTGAAGCTCTCGGACCGCTTCATCACCGATCGCCATCTTCCCGACAAGTCGATCGACGTCATCGACGAGGCGGGCTCCCGGGCTCGCCTATCGATGTCAACTGTCCCGAGCGAGCTGCACGAGCTCGACAAGAAGATCGAGAGGATCGCGAGCGAGAAGGAGGCCGCCATCCGCGCTCAGGAGTTCGAGAAGGCGGCCTCGTTCCGCGACCGGGAGAAGGAGCTGAGACAGGAGTACTACCGCCTCAAGAAGGAGTGGGCCGACACCAAGAGCGTGCGCCGCACGGAAGTGACCAGCGAGGACATCGCCTTCATCATCTCGCGGATGACCAAGATCCCGCTGGCGAAGCTGGAGGAGAAGGAGCAGGAGAAGATGCTCAAGCTCGAGGACGAGCTGGGCAAGTACATCATCGGCCAGGAGGAGGCCGTGACGGCGATCGCCAAGGCCGTCCGCCGCAATCGGGCTGGCCTGCGCGATCCGAGGCGGCCGATCGGAACCTTCATCTTCCTCGGGCCGACCGGGGTCGGAAAGACCGAGTTGGCCAGGGTGATCGCCCGCTACCTCTTCAGCGATCCCGACGCCTTGATCCGCGTCGACATGAGCGAGTACATGGAGAAGTTCTCCGTCTCGAGGCTCGTTGGAGCCCCTCCGGGATACGTCGGCTACGAGGAAGGGGGGCAGCTGACGGAGAAAGTCAGGCGCAAGCCCTACTCGGTCGTCCTGCTGGACGAAATCGAGAAGGCGCATCCGGACGTCTTCAACATCCTGCTGCAGGTCCTCGAGGACGGCCAGCTGACCGACAGCCTGAAGCGGAAGGTCAACTTCAAGAACACGGTTCTCATCATGACCTCCAATATCGGGGCGAGGCTCATTCGCGGCCAGGGCCGGATGGGCTTCCAGCGGCAGGATGCCGACGTGACGTACAACCAGATGAAGGCCACCGTGATGGATGAGGTCAGGAAGGTCTTCAATCCCGAGTTTCTGAACCGCATTGACGAGATCATCGTCTTCCGCGGCCTCGAGAGGCCCGACCTGGAGAAGATCATCGAGATCCTCCTGAACCAGGTCCGCGACCGTCTGAGGGAGAACGACATTGCCTTGACGATGACGCCGGGGGCCGTGAACCTTCTGCTCGACAAGGGGTATGAACCAGCGCTCGGGGCGCGTCCCCTCCGGCGGGCGATCCAGAAGCTGATCGAGGATCCTCTCGCCGAGCTGGTCATGAAGGGGAAGATCCGAGCGGGGACCGAGGTCAAGATCTCCAAGAGGGGGGAGGAGCTCTTCTTCGAGGAGAAGGTTCCCGAGGTCTCGCGCTGAGACGGAAGGCGGCCGGACCGCCAGGATGGGCAGGTCGGATCGGATGATCGAGTCTCCGCGTCGCAGGGGATCCGGGGGAGCCAGGATGCTGGCTGGCCTCTTCATGGCCGGGGGGCTGCTGGCGATGGCGGTCGATGCGGCCGCCCTGGGTCCGTTCCAGCAGATCGTCGTCGAGGGGAACCGGACCGCCGACACCAAGCTGGTCCTCAGAACGCTCAATGTCCCTCTCGGCGAGCCGGTCTCGCGCCGCCGCCTTCAGGCGGGGGCTCGGGCTCTCCACAATCTCGGGGTCTTCTCGGACATCTCCTTCGTCAGCTCCGCGCAACCGGACTCCGCCGCCTGTCTCATCGTGCGGCTGGCCGAGAATCCGAGACTCACGGCGGTCGACTTCCTGGGCAATGAGAAGATCGGCACCGAGGATCTCAAGGGGAAGATCCTGATCCGCAGCGGACAGATCTTGAGCCGGCCGAGGCTCTGGGAGAGCTGCCGCGCGGTGGAGCGCGCCTATGTCGATGAGGGATACGCCAAGGCGCTCTGCCTGCCGGCTGTCGACGCCTCGGTTCCGGGAGAGGCCGCCGTCACGCTGCAACTGGAGGAGGGGCCCAGGGTCAAGATCTCGCGCGTCGAGGTCGCCGGAAACGCGGCCTTCAGCGACAAGACGCTCCGCGGAAAACTGAGCCTCAAGAAGAACAGCCTGTTTCGGCGCAAGCGATACACGGCGGATCGGGTGCAGGAGGACCGCCAGAAGCTCGAGGACTTCTATCGGAATCACGGCTACAGGGACGCGGTGGTGACGCTGGAGGAAACGGAGTTCCTCGAGGAAGGGCGCGCCGCCGTTCTGAGCTATGTCGTCGCGGAAGGCCGCCCCTATGTGTTCGGTCCGCGGACGTGGCGCGGCAACGAATCCGTCGCGACCACGGCCCTCGAACAGGCGGCGAAGTTCGTGCCCGGAGATCCCTTCAGCCAGGAGAAGCTCGAGCAGACCACGGGCGAGGCGTATGCCCTCTACACCGACCGGGGCTACCTCTTGGAAATCTCGATCATCCCCGAGACGAGCCTGTCCGGGGACACCGTCAGGGTGGAGTACGAGGTCACGGAGGGGCGGCAGTCGCACGTGCGCGAGATCGCCATCCGCGGCAACCGCAGCACCAAGGAAAGGGTGATCCGGCGGGAAGTGCTTCTCTACCCCGGAGACCTGCTGCGCCGCTCCGCCCTCTTGAGGGCCCAGCGTGACATCTTCGCCCTCGGTTTCTTCGAGGATGTCCAGATGGACTACGAGCCGACGGGCGAGGGGACCGACGTCGATCTCACCTTCCGCGTGAAGGAGAGGAGTTCCGGTCAGGCCGGCGGGGGCATCGGCTACTCGGGAGAGACCGGGCTGACGGGAACCCTCGAGCTGCGGCATCCGAACATCTTCGGCACCGGGCAGAGCGTTTCCCTCTTCCTCGAGCGAGGCGGCAAGAGGGAGAACTACGAGATCTCGTACCAGAACCCGTGGATGCTCGGGACGCCGATCTCATTCGGGTTCGATGTATTCAACACGCGCCGTGAGCGGGACCTTTACACGGAGACGCGACGCGGCGGAGGAGTCAGCCTGGGGCGCGTCTGGCCGTATCGCTTCCCCGACTACACTCGTGTCTATGTGGGCTACAACCTGGAAGACTTCGAGTTCAGCAACTTCGACAGGAGCCTCGAGGAGACGGAGTCCAGCACCGACGGCGTGCCGATCGCAGAGAGGCTGCGCGAGAGCGCGGGCGTGATCAGCAGCACCTATCTGCTCGTGTCGCGGAACTCGACCGACAACCCCTTCTATCCGACCTTCGGGGCGAAGACCCTGGCGCGCTTCGAGCTCGCCGGCGGAGCTCTGGGCGGGCAGCAGCACTACATAAAGCCCACTCTGGACCATCGGATCTACTTCCGCCCCTTCTGGAAGCCGGTCCTCATGCTCAGGTGGCGCCTTGGGTGGCTCGCCCCGCTCTCGGGAAAGGACGCCGTCCCGAGCACGGAGACCTTCCGACTCGGCGGCACGAGGGTCTTCGAGAGCCTCCGGGGCTACGACGATTATGACATCGTCCCCGCGGAGAACGCGGCCGTACGCTTCCCCGGCGGGCGGTCCATGTTCGCATTCACGTCGGAGGTGCAGTTCCCGATCGTCCACCCGCTGCACGGCCTCTTCTTCTTCGAGGCGGGGGACACCTGGCGTCATCGCTCGGAGATAGGCCTCACTGGGCTGAGGGCCGCCTTCGGCCCCGGTCTGCGCTTCGAGATCCCGATGCTGGGCCCCATCGGGCTGGACTACGCCTACGGAACCGCCGCCCGGGATTGGCGGTTCCACTTCATCATCGGAACCTCGCTCTGACCGCTTTTCCCTATCGTCAGACGCGCGCGGATCGGCTACCATCCGGGACCGGAGTTGGCGGCCCGGGGAGGGGGTGCTCATGAGACGCATTTGGGTGCGACGGGCGTTCGAAACCGCTCTCATCATATTCGGTTTGGCGGTTTGCCCCCACCTGTCGGCGGGGCAGGAGATCAAGATCGGCTTCATCCGCTCCGCGACGATTCTCGACCAGTACGAAGGGGCGCGCGCGGTCACGCAGACGTTCAATCAGGACGTCACCGCCTGGAATCAGGAGGCGCAGCAGCGCCGGAAGGATCTCGATCTCCTCGGCAAGGAGCTCGAGTCGCAGTCGCCCATGCTGACCGACCAGGTGCGGCGGGACAAGGAGGCGGACTACCAGCGCAAGCTCGCCGAGTATGACCAGTATGTCCAGGGGATCTGGGGCCCCGGCGGGCTCGTCGCGCAGCGAAACGAGGAGCTTCTCCGCGGCCTTGTCGACAAGATCCAGCGGGTGGCGCGGAAGATCGCCGACGAGGAAGAGTACGACTTTGTTTTCGATGCCTCGGGGGGCAACATCATCTATGCTGACAGGGCGCACGATCTCACCCAGAAGGTGATCGAGGGCCTCAACCAACCCGAGTGATGCGCGCTTCTGGAAGTCGACGGAGGGATTGAGGCGGATGCGGATGCTGCTCAGCGAGCTGGCGGGGAGGCTGGGAGCGCTGCTCGAGGGAAACGGCGACGTCGAGATCAGCGGGGTTGCCGGCATACGGGAAGCCCGCGCCGGGCAGATCACGTTCCTTGCCAACCCGAAGTACGACTCCTTTCTCGCGACCACGGAGGCCTCCGCCGTGATCATGCAAGCGCCGCGGCCCAACTGCCCCATCCCGGCGCTCATCGCGCCGAATCCCCAGCTCGCCTTCCTGACCGTTCTGAACATCTTCGCCGCGCAGAGAGGCCCGGTTGCTCCGGGAGTCCATCCGACGGCCGTGATCGGCGAGCGGGTCCGCATGGGCGCGGCAGCCTCGATAGGCCCCCACGTGGTCATCTGCGATGATGTCGTCCTCGGCGATCGGGTCGCCGTCCTCGCGGGCTGCTACCTCGGCGGCGGCGTTCGGATCGGAGACGACGCTTTCATCTATCCGAACGTCGTCATAAGGGAAGGGACCGTGCTCGGGCAGCGGGTGATCGTTCACAGCGGCGCCATCCTCGGGAGCGATGGATTCGGATTCGCGCGCGACGGCGGGAAGATCCGCAAGATCCCGCAGATCGGCAACGTGGAGATCGGATCGGACGTCGAGATCGGAGCCAACACGACGATCGATCGGGCGACGACGGGAACGACGAGGATAGGATCTGGCACCAAGATCGACAATCTGGTCATGATCGCCCACAACGTGCAGGTGGGGGAGAACAGCCTCCTGTGCGCGCAGGTGGGGATCTCGGGAAGCACCATCCTGGGCAGCGATGTGACTCTCGCGGGGCAGGTCGGCGTTGTGGGGCACATCGAGCTGGGAGACGGAGTCCAGGTCGGAGCGCAGGGGGGAGTGACGAAGTCCGTCCCCTCCGGCCGTAGCGTCTCCGGCTATCCCGCGCTGCCGCACGAGCAGGCCCGGAGGGTCTACGCGTCGATGCGCCACCTGCCGGAGATGCTCAGAACGATCAGGGATCTCTGCCGGAGACTCGAGGAACTCGAGCGTCGGCCGGCGAAGCCCGAGGAGAACGCCTGACATGCCTCAGCAGAGAACTCTGGCCGGCCCCGCCACGATCCGCGGCATCGGTCTCCACACGGGTATCGAGACACAGCTCACGCTGAAGCCGGCCGAGGCGGACACCGGAGTCCGTTTCGTCCGCGTCGACATCTCAGGTCGGCCCGAGGTCCGCGTCTGTCCTGAGAACGCCGGGAATCTCGCCTCGGCGATGCGCCGGACGGTCCTCCGGGCGGGTTCGACCGAAGTCCATACCGTTGAGCATGTGCTGGCCTCCTTGGCCGGGCTTTCGATCGACAATGCCGTCCTCGAAATCGACGGCCCCGAGGCCCCCGAGCCGATTGACGGCAGCGCGCGCCCGATCGTCGAGGCCATCCTGGCGGCGGGAATCGCGGAGCAGAAGGCCGAGCGCCGCCCGCTGAAGCTGGCGGAACCGATCGCGCACTCGGAACGGGGCGCGCAGATCATCGGCCTTCCCCACGACGGATTCCGGATCTCCTTCACGATCCACTATGACAGCGCCCTCGTCGGCACCCAGCACGCGAGCTATGAGATCACTCCGGAGACCTTCGCGAAGGAGATCGCGCCCGCAAGGACCTTTGTCCTCTTCCGCGACGTCCAGGCCCTTCGGGACGCGGGAATGATCAAGGGTGGATCGACCCGCAACGCGGTCGTGGTGCATGACGATCGCATTGAGTCGGACGAGCCCCTCCGCTACCAAGACGAGTTCGTGCGCCACAAGATCCTCGACTTGATCGGCGATCTCTCGCTGCTGGGCCGCCCGATCGAGGGGCATGTGCTTTCGCTCCGCAGCGGCCATGACTCGAACGTGCAGTTCGTGAAGAAGATCTGCGCCGCGCAGACCCAGGCCTCGCCGTACGAGAAGCTGGCGGATCTCGTCCACTTCGACATCCAGGCGATCGAGCGGATCATGCCGCATCGCTACCCCATGCTCCTCGTGGACCGGATCCTGTTGATCGAGGAAGGGCGGAGGGTGGTCGGACTGAAGAACGTGACGATCAACGAACCCTTCTTCGCCGGCCACTTTCCCGGCCATCCGATCATGCCGGCCGTTCTCATCATCGAGGCCATGGCCCAGGTGGGTGGGGTCCTGTTGTTGCACACGGTGGATGAGCCTGACGACAAGCTGGTCTACTTCATGGGAATCGACAAGGCGAAGTTCCGCAGGCCTGTCCTTCCCGGGGATCAACTCATCTTCGATCTCGAGATGGCGAAGATGAAGAGCCGGATCTGCAAGATGGCGGGACGCTGCTTCTGTCGCGGCCAGCTCGTGGCCGAGGCCGATCTGCTCTCGATGATCGTCGACCGGTAGGGTGGCGGGGGTTACTCCATGCCGAAGATCGATCCCTCGGCTCGCGTCTCACTGCACGCCGAGCTTGCCGATGACGTCCGCGTCGGACCCTGGTGCATCGTGGGCAGGAAGGTCCGGCTCGCGTCCGGGTGCGTGCTCGACTCGAACGTCCTGATCGACGGAGACACCCATGTGGGGCCGAACTGCCGCTTCCATCACGGGGCGGCGATCGGTACCGCCCCGCAGGATCTGAAGTACCGCGGCGCGCCCTCCTCCCTCATCATCGGGAGCGGGAATGTCTTCCGCGAGTGCAGCACGGTCAATCGCGCGACGGGGGCGGGGGAGGCGACGCGGATCGGTGACAGCAATCTGATCATGTCCTACGCCCACATCGCCCACAACTGCGTGATCGGCAGCCACGTGATCCTGGCCAACTCGGCCAATGTAGCCGGGCATGTCGAGATGGGCGACTATGCGATCGTCGGCGGGGTGACGCCGGTCCACCAGTTCGTGAAGATCGGAGCCCACTCGATCATTGGGGGCGGTTGCAGGGTTCCCAAGGACGTCGTGCCCTACGTGAGGGCGGCGGGAGAGCCTCTGCGCGTCAACGGACTGAACTCGATCGGTCTACAGCGGCGCGGATTCGGAGATGACCTGCGCTCCGAACTCAAGAAGGCATACAGGATCTTCTTCCGCAAGAACCTCCTCGTTGCCGATGCCCTTGCCCGCATCCGCAGCGAGTGCAAACCGTATCCGGAGGTGGAGTACTTCTGCAGTTTCGTGGAGCGCTCTGAGCGCGGGATCACCCGTTGACGGTGCGCGAAGTGGAACCACTCCCCGTCGCGATCGTCGGTTGCGGTCATCTCGGGACCTATCACGCGCGCGTCTACGCGCGGACGCCCGGTTGCCGGGTCGTTGCCGTCGTCGACAGCGATCCGCACAAGGCGCAAAAGCTCGCGGCCGAGTTGAGCTGCGACGCCCTGCAGACGATCGACTCCCTGCCTGGCAGGGTCGCGGCCGCGAGCATCGCGACGCCGACGACGACCCACGAGGAAGTCGCCCTCCCGCTTCTGGCGGGAGGCGTTGACCTCCTCATCGAGAAACCGCTGGCGGCGGATTCCGCCGCCGGCGCGCGCGTCGTCGCCGCCGCGCGCAAGGCGGGCCGGACGCTCGCCGTGGGGCAGATCGAGCGATGCAACCCGGCCTTCCTCGTCGCTCGGCGAGAGCTCAGGACCCCGCAGTTCATCGAATCCCACAGGCTGGCGACCTTCGTGCCCCGGAGCCTCGATGTCGACGTGATCCTCGATCTCATGATCCACGATCTGGACCTCGTCCTCTCACTCGTCCAGTCCCCCGTGGAAGCGATCGACGCGGTGGGAGTTTCCGTGATCACGGATGGAGCGGACATCGCGAACGCGCGCCTGCGGTTCGCGGACGGCCGCGTCGCGAACTTGACGGCGAGCCGCGTCTCGAGACAGCGGATGCGCAAGATCCGCTTCTTCGAGCGCTCGCGCTACGTCTCCATCGACCTGAACGCTCGCAAGGTGGACGTCATCCGCCTCTCTCGGGCGAGCGGCTTCGCCCCGCCGGGGGAGCCGGGGCATGGGACAGGCGCCCAGGCGCCGCTGCCGCCGGAGGCTGCGATGCTCGCGGCGAAGGGGCTCGCCTTGAGCCACGAGACGATCGACGTGAGCGAGGGCGACGCCCTCGAGAACGAGATCGAGGCCTTTCTGGCGGGCTGCCGAGGCCTCGGCCCCGTCGCGGTAGACGGGGAGGCGGGGTTGAAGAGCCTCGACCTCGCGCTGCAGGTGCGCGCCGCCGTCGCGCGCAGCGTGGAGCGACTGGGAGATCTCGACTCGCGATGACGCGCCTCTTGCTCGTCGCGGGCGAGGCCTCCGGAGACCTGCACGGCGGCCTGCTCGCGCGGGCGCTGCGGGAGCGGATGCCGACGGTGGAGCTCTACGGGCTCGGCGGATCCGAGATGGAGCGGGCGGGCGTGCGCCTGATCGCGCGAAGCGACGAGATGGGCGTCACGGGCCTCGCGGAGGTTGTTCGGGAGCTGCCGCGCCTCAGGAAGCGTCTGGGCGAGATGGCCCGCTGGATCGAGACCGAGCGCCCCGACGCCTTCATTCCGATCGACTACCCCGACTTCAACCTCCGGCTCGCCGCCCGCGCCAGGGAGGCGGGGATCCCGACCATCTATTACATCGCTCCCCAAGCGTGGGCGTGGCGGCGAGGCCGGATCCGCTCGATGCGCCGCCTCATCCGGAGGCTGGTCGTGATCTTCCCATTCGAGGAGGAGTTCTACCGGCGCGAGGGGATTGCGGTGACCTATGTCGGACACCCGCTCGTGGAACGAGTCCGCGCGGGGCGCTCTCGCGAGGAGATCCGGCAATCGCTTGGGGTGGGCACCGGCGAATGGCTTGTGGCGCTGCTGCCGGGCAGCCGCAGGAGCGAGATCGAGAGGATCCTGCCCGTCCTGTTGGCCACCAGGGAGAGGCTCCGCGGCGATGCCCGAATTCGGTGGGTTCTCGCACTCGCCCCTGGTCTGGGAGAGAAAGCGATTGAGATCTCGCGAGGGGCCGGCGAGAGCGTGGCCGTCAGGCAGGGGCAGACCTACGACATCCTCGCGGCGGCCGATCTCGCCATCGTCGCCTCGGGGACGGCGACGCTCGAAGGAGCGATTCTCGGAACGCCGATGCTCGTCGTCTACCGCATGCACCCCCTGACATGGCTCCTCGCAAGCCGCCTCGTCCGCGTGCCTCATGTCGCGATGGCCAACTTGCTGGCTGGGGAGCGGGTCGTGCCCGAGTTCCTGCAGGGGCGGGCGGATCCCGTGGGGTTGTCGCGCGAGGTGGTCGATTGGCTCGAGGACCCGGAGCGCAGGCGCGCGACAAGCGAGAGGCTCCGGCTGGCCGCCTCCGGCCTGGGCGACGGAGGGGCGCCAAGCCGCGCGGCCGAGGCGATCCTGGCGGAGCTAGGCTCTTGAGCCGGAAGCCCAACCCTTCGGCGATGGAGAGCCGTCCGCAGGTGCCCGATGCGGACTCGACGCGCAGAGGCGGCCGGAGGCGGGATCGCCGCCCGCCGCCGCCGCGCGAGCTCCTCCCCACACTGAAGTACCGCCTGATTGGGCTGCTCGGAGCCGCCCTCGTCAGGATCTGGGGAGCCACCCTCCGGATCGAGTTCCTGAACGACGATCACCGGCGCGCCGCCGAGGATGCGGGCGAGCGTGTGGCCTACGCCTTCTGGCACGGGATCCTGCTGCCGCTGGCCTATACGCATCGAGGCCGCGGGATCGTCGTCCTGGTCAGCCGCCACGGCGACGGGGAGATCATCAGCCAGATCGTCTGCCGCCTCGGCTACGGCGTCGTCCGCGGCAGTTCGACCCGGGGCGGAGCGAGGGCCATGGTCGAGATGGCGCGCGCCGCCCGCGCCGGGCATCCCCTCGCGGTGACGCCGGACGGCCCAAGGGGACCGAGACGCGAGCTGCAGCCGGGGCTCCTCCACATTGCGCATCGCGGCGGCGTCCCGATCGTGCCGGTGGCGCTCGAGGCCCTGCGCAGAACCGAGCTCTCCTCGTGGGACCGATTCCTGATCCCGCATCCGTTCTCGCGGGTTGCGATCGCGACCGGGCCGAAGATCACGATTCCCGCCGGGGTGTCCGCGCAGGATCTGGAGTCGGAGTGGGCCCCGCGGGTCGCCGCGGCGCTCCGGGCCGTCTGCGAAGCCGCGGCCGCATGGCGCGCGGCCCACGGGAAGGCGTCGTGCTGATCGCTTTCATCGTCTACCAGGCCATCGCCGCGCTCGGCGCCCTGATCGGCATCCTCTACCTTGCGATCAGGCGGCCGGGAGAGATCGGGGAGCGCCTGGGACTCGGCCCGCGGCGGGCCCGGGGAGGGGTCTGGATCCACGCGGCAAGTCTGGGCGAGTTCGAGGCCGCTCTTCCTCTCCTCGGCCCGCAGGGGCTTGCGAGCGAACCGGATGGCATCCTCCTCTCCTGCACCAACGCGACGGCGAGGGAGAGAATCCGCGCGAGACTCCCCGCCGGCGCGCGCGTGCGTCTGGCGCCGATCGACTTGCTCCCGTGCGTTGCCGGCGCCCTCGCGCGCGAGCGCCCGCGTCTGCTCCTCTTCCTGGAAACCGAGATCTGGCCCGCGTGGATTCTCGCCGCCGCGAAGCGCGGGATTCCAATGGCGCTGGCGAGCGGTCGCCTGTCCGACCGGAGTCTTCCGCGCTACCGGCTCCTCCGAGGCGCGCTGAGGCCGGTCCTGTCTCGCTTCAAGGTCATCGGATGCCGCACGGAGGAGGACCGGCGCCGCTGGATCGCCATCGGCGCCCCGCCCGATCGTTGCCGCGTGTGGGGCAACACGAAGTACGCGTTGGGGACCGCGCCATCGCGGCCGCGACGTGGCGCGCGAGCGGCCCGGGAGAGGCGCCTTCTGGTCGGGGGCTCGCTCCGCCGGGGGGAAGAGTCGATTCTGGATCTCCTGGACGGGGGTCGCGAGCGACGCTGGCGACTCCTCCTGGCTCCGCGCCACTTGTCGAGCCTGGATCGCTGGGAAGACTGCCTGCTGCGCCGCGGCGTGCCCGCGGCCCGTCTCTCGCTCGCGGGGATCGATCCGGCTGGGTCTCCGGAGGGGGCTCAAGCGCTCCTGCGCCGCGACGACCGATTGCCGCCGGTCCTCCTCCTCGATCGCATGGGGCTCTTGCAGCCGTCCTATCGGATCGCCGACGCGGCCTTCGTAGGGGGAACGTGGGTTCCAATTGGAGGGCACAACCTCTTCGAAGCCGCGCGTGAGGGGATTCCGGTCTTCTTCGGACCCTCCACGGCCGGCGTACGCGACGCCGCCGAGGCGCTGACGGCAACCGGCGGGGGGAGGTGCGTGGAAGGTCCGCACGAACTTGCCGCGGCCCTCGACGCTCTCGATCGCGATCCCGGGGGATTCGACTCGATGGGGGAGGCGGCGCTGCGCGCCGCGGTCTCGCTTTGCGGAGGGGCTGAGAGAACGCTTCGTGGGCTCGCGGCCGCGGGGCTGCTCACTTCCAGCGCGAGCGCCACACCAGGGGATCTGGGAGAAGCTCCCTCGAGCATGGCGGACGAGGGGAGATCGCGGATGGCTGAGAGATCTCGCCGCGAGAGGGGGCGCCCGTGATGAGGCGCCTCCGCGGATGGATCGATGCGGCCTGGGGGAGCCCGCCAGGCCCGGCGCCGCGCGGGATCTGGCTGCTCGAGACGGCGGCCACTGTCTATCGGGGTTGCGTGCGACTCCACCGTCCCAGGCAGCAGCGGGCGCCGATCCCGGTCGTGTCGGTTGGATCGCTCTGGGCCGGCGGAGCCGGGAAGACGCCCCTCGCGATGGAGATCGCCCGTCTCGCGCGGATCGAGGATCTGGCCCCGGCCGTTCTGTTGAGGGGGTATGGAGGATCGACCCGGCGTGGGGTTCGGGAAGTGCCCGGCAGCCGGGCGGCGGGAGACTGGCGGATCTACGGCGACGAAGCATGCCTGCATGCGGATGCGGGCACTGCGCGGATCTTCGTGGGGCGCTCCAGACTCGATGCGAGCAGGAGGGCTCACCAGAAGGGATGCACGATCGCGATCCTGGACGATGGGATGCAGCACAGGCGCCTCGCGCGCGACTGGGAGATCGTGACCCTTCCCGCCGATCTCCCGCTCGGGAACGGCCGGCTGCTGCCGCGAGGACCATTGCGGGAGGATCCCACGGCTCTTCGCCGGGCATCCCTCGTCATCATGGCCCACCACGCCCGGGCTGCCGTGGCCCAAGAGGAGTGGAGGCCCGTGCGGGCGCTCTGCCGGCCGGGAACTCCGATCTTCTCCTGGATCCCGCGACTCGAGGTCTCGCTCCCTGGAGGGGACGCGCTCGGAGGCGGAGCGACGATCGGCCTTCTCTGCGGGATCGGGAGACCAGATCTTTTCGAGAGGGCCCTTCGCGACGCAGGGTATGCCGTCGCGATGAAGTGCGTCTTCCCCGACCACCATCCGTTCTCGCAGAGCGAGATCGACGCCGTCTTCGAGCGCGCACGAGGCGCGGGCCTGGCCGCCATCGTCACGACCAGGAAGGATGCGGTCCGCCTCGCCGGCATGGAGACGCGGAGAGGGGTGCCTCTCTGCACGGCGGGGATGACGCTCGTTTGGCGAGAGGCCGACGCGGCCGACTACATCAGGAAGCGGCTTCGAGAGCTGCGATAGAGGGACCGACCTGCGCGGTCCGCCACGTCACGAAGGACAGCGGTTCGATCGTCCGGACCGGGCTCGGATCTACTCGTCGCCCCAGTTGGCGCAGTGGACGGGGAGGCTCCCCTTGACGACCACCTCTTCCCGCGAGTCCTCTTCCACCCCGTAGAGGGTGATCTCGGCTGTGAACCTGATCTCGCCGCCCAGGTAAGCGAGTTGATCGAGCGGGGGGGCCTGCTTGTATTCCGCGGGGATGACCGTGACCTCGCCGATCGCGGTCGAGCCGCTCGGGATCCTGAGGTAGAGCCCGCCGGAGATGTTCGGCAGCTCGAGTTCGGAGGGAAGGCGGACGGAGTACCGGTTGAGGACAACTGCGCCGAAGGGGCCGTTCGCCCGCATACTGAGCCCGGCGTCGTGCGGTCGGTTGCGCAGGACGATGGGAACCTGGTCCTCCACGATGAAGTCGTCGTCGGTTCCCGGCTCCCCGTCGTCGCCGTTGTTATAGACGTCGCTGTCGAGAACCTCGTTGCCGTTGATCGATTCGATGTTCACCGACGAGCGGGGAGCCGAGTCGTCGCTACAACCCACGACGAAGAGAAGACCAGTCAACAGACAGAGCGATGAGAAGAAGAGGAACCGCCGTGGCATGAGACGACCTCCCCGGGCGCGATGGCCCGGCAAATCCCTTTGCCGGTAGTATCGGCCGTCGATATACTGCGCTGAATGGAAATGAGGAGCTTCAGCAGAGAGCGCCCGGCCGCCCGCGACCGGGCGGCATCGAGGCGAGGCGCGCCGTGATGGCGTCGGACTTCCTCGTCGTCGGGTCCGGGATGGCCGGATTGCTTTTTGCAATGGAGGCTTCCCGTCATGGTTCCGTCACGATCTTGACGAAGCGGTCGGGAGCCGAGTCGAACACGGTCTGGGCGCAAGGCGGAATCGCGGCCGTCATGGGCGACGACGACGCGCTCTCTCTCCACGCACAGGACACGCTCGCCGTCGGCGGCGGCCTCGCGCGGCCGGAGGTCGTCGAGATCGTCGTGGGCTCCGGCCCTGCTCTGATCCGTCGCCTCGAATCGCTCGGCATCGTCTTCTCGCGGGACGCTGGGGGCGCCCGCCTGGCCCTCGGCCGGGAAGGGGGGCACGGCAGACGCCGAGTCGTTCACTCGGGCGACTCCACGGGCCGACGGATCCAGGAGACGCTATTGGCTCGAGCCCGGGAGAATCCGCGCATCAGGATCCTGGAGAACCACTTCGCCGTGGACATCATCCGCAGCGCGAAGATCCGGCCCGGTTCCGAGGACGCTGCCGTCGGCGTCTATGCGCTCGACGGCAAGACGCGAGAGGTTCTTCCTTTCGCGGCGCGCATCGTCGTGCTGGCCACGGGAGGCTGCGGCAAGGTCTACCGCTACACGTCGAACCCCGATCTCGCTACAGGGGACGGGATCGCGATGGCTTACCGCGCGGGTTGCAGGGTCGCCAATCTCGAGTTCATGCAGTTTCATCCGACCTGCCTCTATCACCCCGAAGCCAAGAACTTCCTGATCTCAGAGGCTGTGCGCGGGGAAGGCGCCACGCTGACATCGGTCACGGGAGAGAGGTTCATGAGCTCCCACCCGATGCAGGAGCTGGCGCCGCGGGACGTGGTCGCGCGGGCGATCGATCGGGAGATGAAGGAGCGGGGGAAGCACCACGTCCTGCTCCACCTCGAGCATCTGGACGGCGACAGGCTGCGGGCGCGCTTCCCGGGAATCTACGAAACGTGCCTGCGCTTCGGGATCGACTTCACCCGTCAGCCGCTCCCCGTCGTTCCCGCGGCGCACTACATCTGCGGCGGAGTTGTCGTCGACCCGTGGGGCGCGTCCGATCTGCCCGGCCTCTTTGCCGCGGGAGAGGTCGCCCACACCGGTCTCCACGGCGCCAACCGCCTGGCGAGCAACTCCCTGCTCGAAGCGGGCGTCTTCGCCCTTCGCGCTGCCGAGGAGGCGGGCAGACGGCTGCCGGGGATCCGTCCGGTCGGCGATCTTCCGGCATGGGAGATCGGGGCGGCGAGCCTGCCGAAGGAGTCGGTCCTGGTCGACGCCCACTGGGACCTGGTCAGAAGGCTGATGTGGGACTTTGTCGGCATCGTGCGCACCGACCACCGCCTGGAGTTGGCCCGTCGCTATATCGAACTCGTGCGGGGATCGATCGAGTCCTACTACTGGGACTTCGTCCTCGACCCCGATCTGGTCGAGCTGCGCAACGTAGCTCTTGTCGCGGAGCTCATGGTCCAGAGCGCGGTCCGCCGAAGCGAGTCGCGCGGTCTCCACTACAACCTGGACCACCAGGAGGCGCGGGAGGACCCGCCCCGCGACACGGTGCTGCGGACGCCGGGCCCGGAAGCGTAAGGCGCATGAGCGCGACCGAGTTCCTCGAGAAGATCGAGCAGATCGCGGAGGCGTCGAGTCGCTACAGGACGCAGGCGTTCTTCTTCGTGCTGAGAAGCCTGGAACATTGCCGCCAGAGATTGGGTCGAGAGGGGCACGTCACCGGGCGGGAGCTCGCGGAGGCTGCGCGCGATCTGGCGATCGGCGAGTACGGGCCGATGGCAAAGACCGTTCTCAATGACTGGGGGATCCGATCCACTGAGGACTTGGGCCGCATCGTCTATCTCCTCATCGATCACGAGATCCTGGGCAAGACCGAAGAGGACTCCCCCGACGACTTCCGGGAGGTCTTTGACTTCGATGCCGCCTTCGTGCGCGACTACCGCTGGTAGCGGCGGACGAACTCTCCTGGCGCGTCTCCATTCGCTGGGGGATGTGGTCCTGACCACCGGCCTCGTCCCCATCCTCGCGGGGCGCGGCGAGACAGTCGAGATCCTGACGGACCCGGCCTACGATCCGGTCTTCGAGGGTCTTCCTGTCGCCCGCGTCTGGCACCGCGACACGATCCGATCGGCCGGAAGCTTCGATTCGGTCGTCGACCTTCAGGCGAACGCGACGTCGCGGCGCCTCCTCCTCGGGCTAGGACCCCGCCGGCGGGCCAGCAGCCGGTCCCTCGCCAGGCGCTGGATCGTTCTATGGGGGCGGAGGGCTCCCCTGCCGGTCGTGCCCCACGCGGTTGGCCGTTATGCCGAGGCCGCCGGCTTCGGGGGGGCCGAGAGCGAGCTTCGGCCGCGCCTCGCGGTCACCGAGGCCGACCGGGCGGAGGCCGCCCGGCATGCCTGGGCCATGGAGACCAGCGCGCGACCCTGCGTCGGGCTTGCCGTCGGAGCCTCCAGGAGGATGAAGCGCTGGCCCGAGGCGAAGTTCGACCTCCTGGAGCGATCGCTGGCGGAGATCGGCCTCGGCAGCTTACGATTCATCGAGCCTCGCCCCGGGGAGAGCGATCGGCGCTTTCCGGGCCCGGGTCCCGTTCGCGCGGGACTGCGGGAGCTCAAGGCCCTGGCTAGTCGCTGCAAGGCCCTTGTGACGAACGACTCGGGCGTCATGCACCTGGCGGTGGGGCTTGGGGTCCCCGTGGTCGCCATCTTCGGTTCGACCGTGACGAATCTGGGGTTCGGGCCGCTGGGGGAGCGCGACGTGGTGGTCGAGAGAGATCTAGCCTGCCGCCCCTGCGCAGTCCATGGCGCGCGCTACTGCTGGCAGGGGCACGAGAGGTGTCTACGGGAGATCGAGCCGCGGGATGTCCAAGCAGCGGTCGTGCGCATCCTTGGACGGAGCCCGCTGAAATGACCGGCGGGGGACCGCTGGAGATCGCCGGCGCCATCCGCCGCCTGCAGCCGGAAGTGGTTGCCAAGATCGCGGCCGGCGAGGTGATTCTCCGCCCCGTCTCGGTGGCGAAGGAGCCGCTCGAGAACGCCCTGGACGCCGGAGCGACGCAGGTCGAGGTCGAGATCAGAGAGGCCGCCGATCGATTCCTCTCGGTCGCGGACGATGGGCGCGGCATGGCGCGGGAAGACTGCCTTCTTTCGGTCGAGCGGCACGCGACCAGCAAGCTCGTCGAAGAGAACGATCTGCTCAATGTGCGGACGCTCGGCTTCCGCGGGGAAGCGCTCGCCTCGATCGCCCGGGTCGCCCGTCTTCGCGTTCTGACTTCGCCTGATGGAATCGCGGGAAGCGACCTGCGAGTCCGGGGGGGGGTGCAGGAGTCGATCCGCCCCGCCGCGCGCGGGCGTGGCACGACCGTCGAGGTTGAGGATCTCTTCTTCAACAGTCCGGTTCGAAAGAGATTCCTTCGTTCTCCCGCAAGCGAGATCCGGCTGGTGCAGCGCCTCGTCGCCGCCTATGCCCTCGGACGTTCCGATCTCTCCTTCCGCCTGATCGTCGACGGCAAGGCAGCGATCGATTACCCGGCGGTCTCCGGCGAGACTCGCCTCGAGCAGGTCTACGGCGCGCGTTTTCGAGAGAAGGTTTTGCCGCTGCGGGGAGATCATCCCCGGCTGCGCATCGGCGGGTGGGTTGGAATCCCGGAGCAGGCCAGAAGCGGCGCCCAGGGGCAGACCGTCCTCGTGAACGGCCGATGGGTGACGCATCCCGCCCTGGGACAGGCGCTTCGGCAGGGGTTCGGGGACCTCATCCCGGCAGGCAAGAGCCCCTTCGCCGTCCTCCTCATCGAAGCCCCCGAAGGCAGCGTCGATGTCAACATCCATCCGACGAAGCGCGAGATCCGCTTCCACGACGAGGGTCTTGTCTTCGCGGAGGTGGTTCGGACCGTCAAGGAAGCGACCCGCCGGTTGATTCCCGCGGTATCGACGGGAGGAACGACGACGGGGCCGACAGGCGGATGGGCGCCGGGCGCGTGGCGCCCCGACGATGAAGCGATCTCGGGGTCCGCGAGCGCCAGCATGCTCGACCTCATCTACGCGCCTCACGTCCTCAGGACGCGATCGGAAACGGCCTCCGCCCCCCTCGTCCGCGACGCGGCGG